>CALUYR010000007.1 GCA_944325045.1 Candidatus Gastranaerophilales bacterium | reverse complement strand
ATAATCAGAAGAAGAAGGCCGCGAAAGGTGATTATTCTCATCTATGATAAAAATCTTTGAAGGCGGAACATACGCCATTGTTCTGTCCGAAAAATCTTTTGTATACGGCGCTATAAAATCCGCAAAAAATAAAGCAAGATAAATTATCCCGAGAACAATCAGGGAAACACGGGCAAATTTATCAGTCCATAATTTTTTTATAACTTCTTTAAACATCGGACCTCCTAATTCTGGGATCAGTAATGATTAAGAGAATATCTGCAATCAAATTTCCCAAAATAAGCATAATTGCCCCCATCATAAGTGAAGCCATTACAAGATTAATGTCAGACCGCATAACCGCCTCGAGAATTAACCTTCCAAGTCCGGGATATTGAAACACGTATTCAGTTAATGCGGCTCCGCTCAACAATCCTGCAAACTCAAACCCCAAAAGCGTAATCATTGGATTAATTGCGTTTCTGAGCGCATGTTTATAAATTACATCAAATTCACTCAAACCTTTTGCGCGTGCAAATTTCACGTAATCACTGTCCAAAACGTCCAGAAGATTTGCCCTCATCTGCCTTTGCAGCCCGGCAAGAGAAAGTGTAAACAGAACTGTTACCGGTAAAATTAAATGATGAGCAATGTCCAAAATTTGACCGAATAAGCTTTTCTCAAGAAAATCCGAACTCGTTAATCCTCCGATAGGAAACCAGCCGGTTTTAACTGCAAAAATCAAAAGTAAAACCGCAAAGAAAAACGACGGAATAGCCATTCCAATACTTGTCAAAACAGTCAAAAGCCTGTCCAATGGGGATTTCCAGTTTAAAGCAGCAGCTATACCCAGCGGAACCCCGACAAGCCAAGTTAGCAAAATAACAATTGTTGTAAGTAAGAGTGTATTAGGAATTCTTTCTTTAAGTTTTGTACTGACGCGTTCTCCATTTGAAGTTATGCCAAGATCCCCTTTCAGGAAAGATTTTGCCCACTTAGCGTACTGAACGATTATAGGTTTATCAAGCCCGAGTCTTTCTGTTTCCTTTTGCAGCGTCTCTTGCGATACCGAAGGATTTAAACGCAGCTCTGCAAGCGGGTCTACCGGACTTAATCTTATGATAAAAAAGCTTATCAGTGAAACTATGATTAAAAGCGGTATTGCCTGTAATATTCTTTTTAAGATGTATTTTAGTATCTGCATGTTTTATGTTTTTCCGAATTAATTTTAGCCGCGGCCGAATGACCGTTTACTCTCTATTTTGTTTTATCAATATAAATTTCCTCAATATTATGAGTCAAGCCGCCAAGCATTGACGGATAAAGGTTTTTGAATTTTGTACGAATTGCTGAGATTATTAGTGGAGAATAAATATATATGAAAGGTTTTTCCTCATAAGCAATCGCCTGATACTCATCATAATATTTTTTTCTGGTCTCAAAATCAGTTGCAAGCGCACCTTTTATAAAAAGCTCGTCGAGTTTTTTCTCCCACTCAAACCTGTCATCCTTGTTATATCCTGCCGGACGCTGGTTAAACATGTGTAAAGTTCCGTCTGACATCCAGACATTTTTACCACCGTTTGGTTCAAGCGGAGAACCTGTTAAGCCCATTATTACCATGTCCCAGTCATAAGTATTAACCAGTTTATTGACAAGTGTGTTAAATTCAACCGGTTTGAAATTAACTTTCATACCAAGATCTTCAAGATCCTGCTTAACCATAACCCCTATAGCTTCGCGTTCGGTATTGCCCGCGTTTGTGTACAAGTCAAACTCTACCGGATTATTATATTTATCAAAAAGTTTTCCTTTTTTATTTCTATAGAAACCGGATTTTGCTAAAAGTTCATTAGCCTTATCCAAGTCCCGCGGGTAAGGTTTTAGATCATCGTTAAGGAATATTGAATTTAAGCTTTCAGCAGTGTAAAGCGGTGCACCAAGCCCGTTTGCAATATTAAACACCATATTTTTACGGTCTATTGCATAATCAACGGCCTGACGGAAATTCTTGTCCTGAAACCATCTCTGTTTCTTTTCGGAAACATAAAATTTTCCGTTATCATTTTTTCTGGTATTCAAATTCATAGACAAAAACATTGTCCCCGTATTCGGCCCGAGATTATAGACCTTAAAATCTGAATGCTTTTCTTTTTCTTTGAACCGCGCAACATTTGCCCCCTGCAAGCCTATTACGTCAAGTTCGCCTCCCTCAAACTTTAAAACTTCATTATTAACATCACCCACAATAAGATAAACAAGTTTATCAAGATACGGAAGTTTTTGATCTGCCGTATTTATCACATAATAGTCCGGATTTCTCTCAAACACAACCCGCTGGGCCGGAACGTATTCCTTAAGTCTGAAAGCGCCCGAGGTGACAAACTCTGACGGAGGAGTATTTGTTGATAAAAAAGTATCAAAATATTCTTTTCCCTTTTTTACAGCCGGCTCAAATATGTGTTTGGGCGCAATAGGAGTGGAAAGCATTCTTATAAACGGTGCAAAAGGTTCCGGTGTTGTAAATTTAACTGTATAATCATCAATTTTAGCAACAGTCGGAAGTTTTCCGTCAACAACAATTGAATCTCTTGTTGAAGTATTGCCATACCCGTCAAAAATTATGTTTTGCCACGTGAAAACAACATCATCAGCGGTTATCGGCCTGCCGTCAGACCATTTTACTCCGCGGCGCAGCTTTATAAGATAATCATTTCCGTCAACCGAAAAACTTTTGGCAAGCTTTGGAATAGGCTGCCCTGTAATAGGATGGGTTCCTAATAATCCGTCATACATAACTTCCGAAAGCAAGGATGAAATATTATCTTTTGAATTGAACGGGTTAAATGTTTTCGGTCCCTCTCCTATTGTTGAGGCAACAAGGGTTCCTCCGAATTTACCTATCGGAGCAAGGGATTGACGAAAATCTTCCCCGCCAATAGTAACATTTCTTTGCGACGGATAATCTATTGCCTCCTCCGGCGCAATTCCCATTGACTGCTGTACTGCCGGCTCAGGCCTGTCAATATTAACGCAAGAATGCAAAAATATTACACCTAAAATTACTACTAAGACTACATAACCCGCTTTTTTCATAAGTTTATTGTAACATAAATAACGTTTTGTGGATAGGTAAGCCGGGTTATATTATTTAAGCCTGCATTAACATTTTTTTTTTAATATGTTCCGCAGTCCCTGCCCGTTAGTTTTCGATATATAACAATTTATTGATATCAATACCTAAAACATTCGAAAGTTCAAGAACCTTAGCAATTGACATATTAACTTTGCCCGTTTCAATCTTCCCTATATAAGTCGGATGAACGCCCATTAATTCCGCAAACTTTTCCTGTGTTATGCCTTTGCGCATTCTGGCAAATTTCACATTTAAACCGAATTTTTTTAATAAATCTTGTTTCGTTATTGTCATAATCTTCTTTTATCGCGATTGACAAATTTTATCTATAGAGTTATAATTGTTTATATACATATATATAAGTCTATAAAAACTGATAAAAAATTCTTTGGAGGATAAACATGGATAAAATTTTTTTTTCTGAAGCAAAAACTTTGAAGAAAGGATTTACATTAGCAGAAGTACTTATCACACTGGGAATTATCGGAGTAGTAGCAGCAATGACGCTGCCGACGTTAATACAAAAACATCAGGAAAAAGTTCGGATAACACAATTAAAAAAAGCTTACTCAACATTATCACAAGCTTATAACATGGCTTTGAATGAATATGGAACGCCAGATAATTGGGGAATTGAAGAAACTCCAGCTAGCGTTGATGAGAACGGGGTGCACACAGTAGAAGATTACTCAGGAATGGAAAAAGCTGCCGAAATTTTAGGGAAATATATGAATGTCGCTAAATGGTGTGAAAAAGGAAAAGTTTGTGATACAAGACAATCATTAGGTCTTGATGGCACGACTGTTTTGGGGAACGGAAACTCTACAGTTTCATCAAGATCAACTTTTTATCTGCAAGACGGTACTAAGATAACCATGGGATATATAGTACCATTAGATCAATATAACAAGTATGCAGATATATTGGTTACACTACCCGGAAACAGATACGTACGCAGAGGAGAAAACGCTTTTTATTTTGGACTAACACCTAAAGGAATAAAACCTTCCGGGTTCCAGGGAGATGTTGATTCATTTTCTCAAAAATGCGCTCAACGAGGATCGAATTACGGAAAAGGCTGTACAGCATGGGTTTTAATAAATGAAAATTTTGATTATCTGAAATGCAGCGATCTTGACTGGGGCGGAAAAACTACCTGTAAATAACCTTTAATTTAATAAAGAAGCGGCCGGCTATAGCCGGCCGCTTCTTTACAAGTAATTCTAAACTACTCGCCAAAATAGTTTTTCAGTCCTACTGTTAATTTCTTAGTTTTACATAGTTTTTTAAGCTTTGCAATAGCTCTGTTTTCAATCTGGCGTATCCTTTCTCTTGACACACCGTATTGATTACCGATTTCATCAAGAGTTTTCTTGGTTCCGCTATTGTCTAACCCGTAACGAAGAATAAGAACATCTCTTTCTTTTTGGCTCAGCTGGTTAAGCATTTTTTGAATATCCTCAAAAAGGTTCTCCTGAGAAACCCTGCCGTCCGGAGTTATTGTACTGGTATCAACAATAAAGTCAGCAATTTTCGATGAGTCATCCGAAGAATTTGCCGGAGTATCCATTGAAATTGTAGACTGTACCGATTTGATAATTGTATTTAATTTATTGACAGAAATTCCAAGCCTGTAAGCAATTTCCTGCTTAGTCGGAGTATGCCCCAATTCGGTTGTAAGATCAAGAGTTGTTTTACGGATTTTGCTCAAAGATTCTATCATGTGAATAGGCAATCTTATTATTCTTGCCTTATCAGCAATTGCCCGCGTAATCGACTGCTGTATCCACCAGGTTGCGTATGTTGAAAACTTATAGCCTTTTGTATAGTCAAAACGGCTTGCGGCTTTCATTAGCCCTAAATTTCCCTCCTGAATCAGATCCAAAAAAGAAAGACCTCTGCCGATATACTTTTTGGCAATACTTACAACCAATCTTAAGTTCGCGTTAACGAGCACGTTTTTATACAACGTACTTTGCGTTTCGTAAATTTTCTTTGCAATATCAAGTTCCTGCTCACTTGAAAGCAGCGGAATTTTACCAATTTGCTGGAGATAAATTTTAACACTATCATCAGAACTAACAGAGGACAAGCTTTCCTGAACTTTCGGATCTTCAACCGAATGTAAAACATCCTCTTCTTCCTCTGCCTGAAGACTTGCGAAATCTACACCTTCATCAGAAATATCATCTGTTATACCAAGTTGTTCCATTTCTTTCTTCATAATAAAGTTCTCCATCTCATCTTTATAATAATTATATTATATATATGTTATAAATCGAAATTTGTAAATTTTACTTAACTAATTTATTTGTCAGCTTCTGGCGAACCGTTTCAAAAATTATTACAGAAAGCGCGTTTGATACATTAAGCGAGTTAAATTCTTTTAACATCGGAATTTTTACAACAAAATCAGATGCTTTAATTAATGATTTTGAAACTCCTGCATGCTCAGCGCCCATAATTATTGCGAAATTCATATTCAGATAGTCAACATCATAATAATTATCTTTTGCACTTGCATCAGTAGCAATTATCCACCAGTTTGAATTTTTAAGTTTTTCAACTGCGTTAGTAAGGCTATTGACTTTTATAACAGGAATATGATTTATAGCACCGGCGCTTGTTTTCTCCACAACAGAATTAACCTGAACATTTCGCCTTGACGGAATGATTATACCGCTGACACCTGCACATACAGCGGTTCTTATTATGGCCCCGAAGTTATGCGGATCCTCAATTCCGTCTAAAATTATAATGGATTCGTTTTCGTGCGGAGTGCTCAAAAAATCATCCAAATCCATGTATTTGATAGGAGAAATTTGAGCCAACACCCCCTGATGGTTATATTCGGCATACGGAGAAAACTTCTCTTTTGCCACAAATTGAAAAACTATACCCTTTTCCTGCGCAAGTTTTTTAATTTTATTAAGTTTTGCATCAGCATGAATATTTTTAGAAATTAATATTTTATTGATCTCTCGATCTTCGGCTGTCAAAGCCTCAATAACCGCATTTTTCCCGAATATAAAATTTTCCATTATTTTGATACCTCAAGCATTCTGTCAATACATTTGAGCGCCTTTGCAGCAAGGCCTTCTTCCACGTCAATTTCATACTGCTCATACATTAAAGAATTATAAATATCTTCAAGCGTATTCCATTTCATATTCGGACAGATTAAGTTATCCTTAATTAATATAAATTCTTTTTCCGGATAATCCCGTTTAAGCCTGTCAACAACGCCTTTTTCCGTAGCTATGATAAATTGTTTTTCACCGGATTCCCGTGCATATTTCATAATTCCCGTAGTGCTGCCAACATAATCGGCAAGTTTTGTAACAGATTGATGACACTCAGGATGGGCAAGAACTTTTGCATTCGGGAATTTTTCCCTTGCCTCAGTAACATCATCGGGCTTGATTCTTAAGTGTGTAGGACAGTAACCCGGATATGTCGTAACTTTAACATTCCCCAGTTTTTCTTCAACCCACTTGCCCAAATATGTGTCAGGCAAAAATAAAATTTCCGGAACCTTAAGACTTTCAACAATTTTGACCGCATTTGAGCTTGTACAGCAAATATCACACTCAGCCTTGACTTCAGCAGTGGAATTAACATAACAAACTGTCGGAACACCGGGATGCTTTGATTTAAATTCCATTAACTGCTTATAATTAATCATATCCGCCATTAAACATCCTGATTCCTCACGAGGTAGCAAAACTTTTTTTGCCGGGTTAAGAATTTTTGCGGTCTGCGCCATAAAAAATACTCCCGCAAAAACAATAATATCAGCATCAGTTTTGGCTGCCTGCTGGCTAAGATAAAGCGAATCACCAACATAATCCGCAACTTCATCAATTTCAACATTCTGATAACAGTGTGCAAGAATAACTGCATTCTTTTCCGCCTTCAGCTTTTTTATTTTTTCAATTATATCAATCATTTCGGAAACTCTCCTCCATTTAGTGTAAATTTTTGTTAAATTTGCTTCTTCTACAAAATATATTGTATAATAAAAATAGGAATTAGTTACACAAGGTAAGAAGAAGAATATGAGTTTTTTAGGAAATTTATCATCAACTCCAAAAGTAAGAGTGTATATTTCAGTTACACCGGGAGTTGGCTTGGAAATGATCCAGCTTGATTTAGCTGGCGGAGCAGTAGCAAATTACGCTGTTCGTGATTTAACTTACAACGAAACATCCAGAGATATCGCAGATTATGAATCTTTTAAACAGGCTGTTTCTGAAATGTATGAAGAATTAGGGATTAATCCTAAGTGTGAAGTGGTTGTGAATATGCCGCTTGTATCATTCGGAACAATGCAATTAGGTCTTTTGCTTCCGAACGACGCAATTACAGGCGCAATTCAGTCTGAAATAGAGCAAACATATATATTCAGACGTGTTGAAGGCGCCATTGCATGGCAGGATGCACCTACAACTTCCGTAAGCAGTACTCCTACTTCTGGTAAAGAAACCAGACAGGTATTATATTCTGCAATCCAACAGCCGGTTGTGGAAAATTTGAGCAGAGCATTGGCAGAACTCGGTTCTGTGCTTGTCGGGATTGAAACATCCCTGACTTCAACCCTTAGAGCTTTGGAATATATGGGAGTCACTTCGGTTCAAATGCAGCCGAATATCACCTGGAACTTAATGATAATTAATTCTATCGGGTATTCGCTGGTTTCCATGTCAGGCAGAAACGTAGTCGACTACTACGAAGAACCTTTGGCTATCAAATCTTTTGAAGGCGATGAAATTTATAATGCAATAAATCAATCTGCACAAATTGCTTTAATGAGCTATCCTGCAAATTATTTATTCATTGTTTCGGATACAGACCAGGTAAGTGCATCGCTTCTTGCTACTAAACTGCAAACTTCAAGTTCTGTTGATACGCTTGAAAATAACTCGTTCAAAAAACAAGAATCATTAATTCCGGTAAGTTTGAACGTGTTGCAAAGCTATGCGCCGAAAATTTCACTGCAGGCAATAGGTTGTGCCCTGGCAGATGTTTCTGACTTCCCGTTGAAATTTAACTTCCTTAGCGGGAACCTTAAATCAACTACCGAACCTACATATACTTTCACAGTAGGTGAACAGGAAATTACTCTTACACCTTCTTCCGCAATGAAAATTGTTGGAATTTTGGCAGCAATTGTTCTTGTAATATTTGGAGGATTGGCATATTTAATTCTGCCAAATCTTATTTCAACTACACAGCAAAAAGCTACCGAAATTGAAGATAAATTAAATAAAATTAACGAAGAAATATCAACTTATGATACCTCAGGCACTGAGACAGAATTTAATGTAAAAAATGAAGTTGAAAAAGGTGTTCAAGGAAACCGTGCTAAATTGATGAATTATGTTGCCTCCGGCGAAGCAATTCCAAAAACAGTATGGCTTACATATTTTATGACCCAGGGCAACGGGCTTGTAGATATAAAAGGTGTATCTACAAATGTTGAGGATGTTTATGTATTCTTTAAAAATATGAGAGACTCTCTTATCGGAACAAAGCTAAGATTACAGAAACTTGAAATGGAAACATCATCAATTGAGGCAGCAATATTTGGCAATAATTCTCAAAACTACAGTTTTGAAATTACCAATATGACAGATGACCAATTATCAGCACTATTAAAAGCAGTTAGCGGTTCAAATGCCCAACAGCAGGGTGCAGAAGGCGCTGCCGCAAATCAGTCATCTAATTCGACAGCAACTGATGCCGGCAACAACGGAGCTGGAGTTCCGCAATCAGGACTGCTGGGAACCGAACCAATTAACCAATAAGAACGTAACGCTAAAATTTTAAAGGAATATAGTGATGGCAGAAGAAAATAATAATAATTTTTCAACAGTACTAAAAACACCGATTATGGTTTTGGTCTTAACTATAGTTATAGCCGGATACCTGATAGGAACACAAATTGCTCCTAAAGTTCAGGAACTTACAAATCTGCACTCAAACTATAGTACGAAGATGGACGAATATACTCAAAAAGAGCAGCAGCTTGAAACATTAAAGAGCACCAATGCGGCAAAAGCTAATGCGGCAGCTGCAAGTTTGGCTGATTTGAGCAAGGAATTTTTCAAACCGCTTGAATCCGGAATGGATACAGAAACGATTATTGCTTCCGAGTTTAATGAAGTATTATCATTAATGACCTCTAACGCAATTAAGACACGTTCTATAAAAACAGCTTACGACCCTCAGGATGATAATTTTGTTAAGGGGGCGCCGGATAAATACAGCGTTTGCAAATTAGATATGGAGATGATCGCAAGTTATACAAACTTTAAAAACTTTTTGAAAGATTTGTACAAACATGAACATTATTTGGATATTGCAAAAGTTGAAATTATACCTTATCCAAAGAACAAAGCTATCTTGCTGATTAATTTGCAATTAAAGCTTTATGCTGAAAAAGCTTAAGAATTAAAATCTGAAAAGTTTATTGAGAACACCTGTCTTTTATTTTTAAGGCAGGTGTTACAGTATGGAGTTTCCAAAGAGATTTTGCGGGAGTAATCAGCGAAACTTGAACCGCATCTGCCGCGGTGATCATTTGACAAAAACGGGCAGGCATAGATACCTTTTTCAGAAACAATACGGCCATATTCGCAATCTGTACTTACATGTTGTAATGAAGAATTAAAATCTTCCGGATTATTATTCGGATTGTACCATTCATTTATGCAAATATTGCGCTTATCTGCGTTGAAGCCTATTTTGTTCAATATAGATATAAAGTTTTCTTCTAAAACTTTGGAGGATTCATTATAGTAATTTGTAACACTTAGTATCGGATTAAAATCATACTTGCTCAAATATTTTACAGCGTGAAGTACCTGTCTGTAGCTGCCGCGGCCGCGGATTTCATCGTTTTTAAGCTCATCATAATGATCAATACTTAATTTAAAAATTAATTCATATCTGCTTTCATCTTCAACACGTTTTAGGAACCTTGCTTTTTTCTCGTTGATAAATGTAGCGTTTGTGCAAATGCAAACATTTGTACGCTTAAGGCAAAGTCTTAATATGCTGTTAAAATCAGGATGAGTCATAGGTTCAGCCCCGGTAAGGTAAATACACTGCAACGGCTCGGTCAAAGTATCATTGAGAGCTTTTTTTACAGTATCTTGGGAAATAAAATCTTTAACTTTTTTAGACAGAGGGAAATCAATAAAACAGTGTTTACAGCGCTGATTACAATTTTTGGCAGTCATTTCTATAAACAGATTATTTAGCGATTTTAACTCACAAACCGGGGATTGAAATATTGTTGCTTTCATAAATTAACTCTCCTTCTTCTGACATTTTTATTGTAAAAACAACAATAAATATTTAAAATTAACCGTTAGGGTAAAATTAGTTATCCGGATTGCTTATATTAAAGTCGTGAGCCTTTTTATTTTCAAGCCAGCGGCTCATAAGGAAATTTTCATAACTAAGCGAGTAATTATATAAAGCATTTACCAATACTCTTCCGCTTTCGGACTTGGCGACAATAAGAAAATCCCCGGAATTATTTTCAGCAAGCAAAATTTCTTTGTGAACAATTTTATCAACATGGTTTTTGGGATTTTTATTTATAACAAGCTTTACCCACTCACAAAGGACTTTAACAGCAGAAGTTTTATTTGAAATTATCTGCTCATCAAATTGCTGAAGATATTTTGAAAATTCTCTTAAAATCATTTAGTCTCCAAACGGGGTTGTTGCAGCAAAACAAACTATATCATTAATATTATGTTTTTTCAACTCTCTGATCATTTCTTCGAAAGTTGATCCGGTAGTGCAAATATCGTCTATAAGAAGGATTCTGCAATTTAGCTTATTCCCGGGAACAACCTCAAATGCGTCTTTAAGATTTTCGGCTCTTTGCGATTTTTTAAGATTATACTGCGGCTTAGTATCTTTAACCCGCGAAATTAAATTGGGGGTGTAACTAAGTCCTGCAAGCTTGGCAAACTGCTCACCGACAAGCTCCATGTGATTATATTTTCTCTGTTTTTTGCGCTTGGCAAAAATCGGAACCGGCACGACCTGAAAATCTTTATCATCAGTAATATTAGTCCAATAATCAGCCATAAACTTCGCAAGATAATATGCCAGATCCCGCTGGTTATGATACTTTAATCCTCTTATGAGTTTTTGAAGATTTTTTGAGTATATACCTGCACAATAAACTTTTTTCCCGTCAATAATACGATTAACCTGAACCGGCAGATATTCCATTGTATCATAACACGCCGAACACATCCTAACGCATTCTTTGGAACTTCTGCAAAAATAACACTTTTTCTTATAAATCCAGTCCAGCAGACCAATCAAAAAATCTTTCATAATACAATTTTACAACAAAATATTTTAATCAAAGCCGAAGCTTATAAAAAAATACCTTTAAATAAATTAAAGGTATTTTTAGATTTTAAGAAATATTTTATTTGAGATCAGCTTCAATCTTTGGTAGAATTTCATCCAACTTGGCCGGATCTTTTATTCCGCCCTGGGCGAAATTTGGTCTGCCGCCGCCGTTTGCGCCTGTAGCTTTTGAAATTTCTCCGACAATTTTTCCGGCATTTACACCTTTTTTAACAAAACTATCGGAAACTTTTACTGCTACAGTCTTATCAGAAGCCAAAACAATAATGCTTTCGCCAAGTTTTTGTGATAAAAATTCCAAACCTACTTTCAAAGCAATCGGTTTTATATCAGAAACTTTTGTAATAAACAGTTTTCCTCCTTCAATATCCTGAGCTTTTGAAATAAATGTTGAAAACTTCGATCTGGTATTTTCTTCCTGAAGTCTTTCTATTTCCTTTTGAAGATCTTTGTTTTCATCCATTAACTTAAGGACGCGATCAGCGACTTCATCGTAATGCGCTTTGAACAACAAAGAAAGCTTATCCATCTCTTTAACTTTTGCATTCATATATTCAAAAGCGGCCTTACCGACAGCAAGCTCTATACGTCTGGTTCCGGCAGCAATTGCGCCTTCGGATACGATTTTAATCAACCGTAAATCCTTTGTATTTCTTGCATGAGTTCCGGCACAAAATTCTTTTGAGATACAAGGGGCAGAACCAATTGAAACAACCCTTACAACGTCATCATATTTTTCACCAAACAATGCAGTAGCGCCTGTCAGTTTAGCTTTTTCAATATCCATAACATCGGTAATCACCGGCAGCGACTGCATAATCCAGTTATTCATAATCTCTTCAACTTTAAACAACTCTTCCGGTGTCATAGCTCTTGAGAATGTAAAGTCAAATCTCATACGGTTCTCCTCTACCTGGGAACCTGCCTGTTTGACTTCATCACCAAGAACTTTTATCAACGCGGCCTGAAGTAAATGGGCTGATGTGTGGTGAATACGAATTTCTTCTCTGCGTGGAAGATCAATTTTGGCATTAACCTGATCGCCAACAGTTATTTCGCCATACATAACTTTTGCTCTGTGAACAAATAATTTATTAACTTTAAAAGTTGTAAGCACTTCTGCCTTCATATTGTCATTTTCAATTACACCGCTGTCTCCGGTCTGCCCGCCGCATTCCGCGTAAAACGGGGTTTTATCAAGAACAATATCTGTGTATCCTTCGCCATCTATAAAGGCAAGAATTTTAGCTCTGCCTTCATTTTCCTCATAACCGGTAAACTCTGTTGAGCCGACTTGCTCTTCAAGTTTAGCATATTTTATATCACCGGTAACACTGATTTTAGCAGTAGCGGCCTTTGCACGTTCTTTCTGCTCCTGCATTGCCTTCTTATAGCCTTCTTCGTCAATTTTAAGCCCGTTTTCCTCAGCTATTTCCTTGGAAAGCTCAAGCGGGAAGCCGAATGTATCATACAAGCGGAATGCACTTTCACCATCAATATCTTTCTTGGCAGATATAAATTCATTAAGTAATCTATAGCCTCTCTCAAGGGTTTTGCCGAATCTTTCTTCCTCTTTTTTAATTGTATCTTTAATTTTTTCTTTATTTTTGACAAGATCAGGGTATGCCCCGCCATAAAGCTCAACAACTTTATCGACAAGTTTATATAGGAAAGGAAGTTCCATTCCCAGAATTTTTCCATGTCTGAGTGCACGGCGCAAGATCATTCTTAACACATAACTTCTTCCTTCATTACCCGGAATTACTCCATCTGAAATCAGGAAGGAAACACATCTTGCGTGGTCTGTGATAATCCTTAAGGAAATATCGGTTTTTTCAGATTTTTTGTAAGGCACGCCGGACATCTGTGAAACTTCATCAAGAATAGGTTTTAAAAGATCAGTTTCAAAAGTCGAAGCCACCCCCTGGCAGACCATGGCAATACGTTCAAGTCCCATGCCAGTATCAACATTTTTCTTTTCAAGCGGAGACTGGTTCCCTTCTTCATCCTGGTATAATTCTGTAAACACGAGGTTCCAAATCTCAACCCAGCGGTCGCATTCGCAGGTATCTATTCCGCAATCAGGAGAACATTTGTACTGCTCGCCAAGGTCATAATGTATTTCAGAACAAGGGCCGCAAGATCCTGATGCCCCGGGAGGTCCCCAGAAGTTATCCTTCTTACCTTTTCTTATAATTCTTTCAGCCGGCACACCCACACTGCGCCATATATCAAAAGCCTCATCATCTGTTTCGTAAATAGTTATCCAAAGTCTTGATTTATCAAGTTTTAAGACTTCTGTAACAAACTCCCATGCCCAAGGAATAACTTCTTTTTTATAGTAATCTCCAAATGAAAAATTCCCGAGCATTTCAAAAAAAGTATGATGGCGCGGAGTTCTTCCGACATTTTCTATATCGGAATCCTTACCGCCCGCTCTTGCGCATTTTTGGCAGGAAGTCGCTCTTGGCGGATCATAAGGAGATTTTTGAATCCCTAAAAATATAGGGAGAAATTGAAGCATTCCTGCCGTTGTTAACAACACTGTCGGGTTGTCCGGAACAAGGCTTGAGCTTTCTACAATTGTATGTTGATGTTTTTCTTTAAAGTAATTCAGATATAAATCTCTTATTTCGTTTCCGCCTAGCATAATCTTTTATTCCTCTTTTAAATTAACATTATAATTGAATTATATATTAAACAAAATTGTAATGCAAAAATTCTTCAAACGGCAATCTGACCGCCGGGTTTTCCAAATAAAAATAAGGGGCCGGACAATGTTCGGCCCCGTTAAAAAACATTTCAACATTATTAATAAGTAAATCCGTCAGCTTTCAATCTGTCAATAACTTCCCGGAGCTGCTCATCCGAGCAGACGAATGACAATCTGAAATAACCTTCGCCATGTTCGCCAAAAGCATTTCCCGGAACAAGAACAATACCTGACTTTTCAAGCACTGCCTCGCAAAATTCATAAGCAGAATTAAATCTCCGAGGGATCGGAAGCCACAGATAAAATGTCGTATGCGAAATTTTATCATCAGGAATATCCCAGCCGAGTTCTCTAAACCCATTTATCATAATTTCCTGTTTGCGTTTATACCCTAAATTGCCCTGACGAATATATTCATCTCCCTCAGGATCATTCAGAATTTCAGCACAAGCCTTTTGCAAAACTTTAAAAATCCCGTTATCAATTGTAGACTTTCCTTTTCCAAGACGCTGAACAACAGCAGAATTTCCGCAAATCCAACCGAGTCTCCAGCCGGTAATTGCATACGGTTTTGAAAAACTATGAAACTCAACGGCAATATCTTTTGCCCCTTTAAGTTCAAATACGCTGAAAGGCTTTTCGTTTTCATCAAAGTATAAATCGCAATATGCCGCATCTGAAATCAACAAAATCTGATTTTTTCTGCAAAAATCTACTATTGATTGAACATATTCTCTAGTAGTTCCAATTCCCATCGGGTTGTTAGGGAAATTTATTATAACGGCTTTAACCTTATCAGGATTAAAACCTTCTGACTTCAATCTTTCAAAGTATTCTTCGATATTCGGCTTATAATCGTTTTCCGGAGTTAAAGGAACCGGGTAAGCATAAGCTCCGCAGCATTTTATAATCTGCAAGTAAGACGCATAGCAGGGATCCGGAACCATAAATATATCTTTTTCAAACTTATCTTCTTTTTGGGTTGTCAAAAATCTTATTAAGTGTGCGATACCTTCTTTGGAGCCGATAAGAGAAAAAATTTCATTAACGGGATCAAGATCAACCCCAAAACGTGATTTCATTCTTTTCGCGATCGCTTCTCTAAAATATAATTCTCCGCGCGGTGTAGCATAAAGATGAATATTGGGTTCATCCATCAGCTCTTTTACACGTTCTATAAGCTTTTTAGGCGGCATCATAGTAGGCGCCCCCATTGAAAGAGAAATAGGTGCGCGATTTCTTTTGGTAAGTTCTTCACGTAACTCATCAGTTCTTTCTTTCAGCCTGAACATTATGTAAGTTTCCAGTGACATTACATCTTTGTTGAACAATTTTTCTTCAAAAGTAAACATATTTTCCTTCTTTCTTTTACTCGGTTAACATGTGCATCGGGCCTTCAAGAGAAGCTGTTACAAATTGTTTTGTATATTCGTTATCTTGTCTCAGCATTTCCTGAGGAGTTCCGGCAAAAACAATTTTCCCGTCATACAGCATTATAAGCTTGTTTGCAGTTCTTTGGATTGTGGACATCTGGTGTGTTACAACAATTGAAGCGGCATTGGTTTCCTGCTGAAGCCTTACAATATAATCTTCAATGAGAGTCGAAGAAATAGGATCCAATCCCGCAGTCGGCTCGTCATAAAGAATTGTTTTGGGTTCTGTAACAATTGCTCGTGCAAAGCTGACACGCTTCTGCATACCTCCTGAAAGCTCTGACGGAAATTTTCGCTCAATCCCTTTAAGCCCTACCAGTTCAAGCTTTTTCGACACAATATCTTTCAGTTCTGCTTCTGTATATTTATTCCGCAAGTCACGTCTTTCCCTCAACGCAAAAGAAATATTGTCTGCCACATTCAAAGAATCAAACAGCGCCGAATACTGAAACACCATTGCAACATCGCCCTCAGAGGTAATAATTTCACCTCCGTCTTTTTCAAGCAAACCGCAGATAAGTTTCAATACAGTACTTTTGCCTGATCCGGAAAATCCCACAACAGCAAGAGTTTCTCCATCTGCTACTTCAAATGATATTCCGTCTAAAACCTTTCTGTCATCAAATATTTTTGTTAAATTTGTAACTTTTATACTCATAAATTACCCTTTTTATTAGAAGAAAAATGCTATTGAGAATATCAAATCCCAAATAACAATAGCGACAAAAGACCAAACAACAGCCTTAGTAGTTGCAAGCCCGACACCTTTTGCCCCGCCTGAGGCCTGATAGCCGCACGAACAGCTTATTAAAGCAATTGTTCCGCCAAAACAAAAAGCTTTCAACAAACATACGCCCAGATCTTTCATATAAATTCCCAGCCACACAGAATCAAAATAAGCTCTATATCCTAATTCCGTTGTCATTGCTGTTGTAATTCCGCCTGTGATAACCCCAAAAGCAGATGCTATCACAACAATTACCGGCATCATAATCAGACCTGACAATACTCGCGGAACAAAAAGATATCGAATTGGATCAACCTTCAATACCGAAATAGCATCAATCTGTTCTGTAACACGCATTGTTGCTATTTCTGAAGCAAGAGATGAACCTATCATTGAAATTATCGCAAACCCGGACATTACCGCCCCGACTTCCCGGACGATCAAAAGACTCATCAATAATCCGACAAAATTTCCACCGCCTTGTTTCACCATCTCAGAGGCAACCTGGGAGGTTACAATTATTGATGTCATGCCGACAATTGATAACGTTATCGGCAATGAACTTATTCCAAATCGAACACATTGATCCATTAACTCTTTGGGCTTAATCTGTAATGAAACAATATATTTTAATGTAGCTGCGCCATTGACGACAATTGCTCCGAAAGTAGTTACAAAATCAATAAACTGCCTGAAAAAAACTCTGAAAATCTTATATGTCGCTGACTGGCGCCAATATTGTCTAAACGTTATCATTCCTAAATTATACCGAAAATTAGGCCATAAAGTCAATGATTTAAATTATTTACATTTAGTTTTCCCTCCCCAGCTAAGGTCTGAACATTTTTTATAATCCATATTTTCATTCTGCAAAACCCAGGCCGTACAGCCGTAGCCATTATGAATCCCGGGCTTTGAAATATTACAAGCGTTTTCAAATGTGTAAGGAGCTTCACTGACACGGGCGTTTTCCATTGTTGTACCTACCGGATACAGCCCATATTCTGTTATATAAAACATAAATATAGTATCTCCGGTTCGTTTTCCGTTTTTACCATTTGGTTTTATATCTACAAAGATTTCTCCGCAAACTTTCTGCAATTGTTTTGATGTACCGACGATGTATTTGCAGGATGGACTTGAAATCCAAATAGAAGATATTCCTGTTCCGTCAGCCAATACAGCTCGTTCACTAATATTAGCAAAATCAGTACCATCTAATGAAAATCTGGTATAATTCCCGCCGCAAGTTGTATCATTATAATTCTCACAATATTTTACAAAATTCAAGTATGGCTTTATATGGGACATAAAGCTGCTCCAGGAACTCTGCCTTCCTGTGGCGACCTCTTCTTTTTCTTCATCTGTCATATCTTCCTCAGACACCTGTGATGCAACCAGACCGCTCCAGCTGGAAATAGGCCCGTCCTCGGTTATTGCCCGCTGGATTGCGCTGTTTATAACACTGTATGCTTTCTTTAATCTTACGACCTTTTCTTTTTCCTGCTGGTTCTGAATTAAAGTCGGCAGGGTCATTGCTGCTACAATGCCAATTATGGTAAGCGTAATTAAAACTTCGGCTAACGTGAATGCTGCCTTGCGGGGAACGTAGTTCCCTTTTACATGACGCTTCGCTTTCCGGGACGCAAAGGGTATATTGTTGATGTTTTCTGGCGACGGTATAATCTTTCGGGGGCTAGATCCTGAAACAAGTTCAGGATGAC
>CALUYR010000006.1 GCA_944325045.1 Candidatus Gastranaerophilales bacterium | reverse complement strand
TTGACGGTTTTATAAAAATTCTCTCCCAAAACGGAAAAATTGCCGGCGCACATATTATTTCCAAAGAAGCCTCCTCGCTTATTCAGCAAATTATAATCGCTATGCAAAATAATATCGGTGTCGAAAAACTTAAAGAAATATGTTTTGCTCATCCGTCTTATTCCGAGGGAATTTTTGAAGCTTTATTTAATTTTTAATAATTTTTAAACTCCATATTATCATCTACAGTATTATTATTCTTTAGATAATAATTATAGTAAGATTGCTCCTTGACAATAAAACTTTGAGCATAATATAATTATTGTTGCAAAAACAACACAAAATTTATAATTTATATACTATTTATTCCAAAATACTAAGGGGAGAACAATGAAAAAAATTATAATAATAATAATATCTGTAATAGTTGCTGCAATAGCATTCAGATATGGTATTTCCGTGTACAATAATATAAAAACTTCAAAGGCAATGAAGAATAAAAAAGCCCCTGTTGTTTCTGTAGATGTTGTAAAAGACGCGGATATAATAAGAAGCTTTGAGGCTCCCGGAAGAGTAACATCAAAGTATCGTGTTGATGTGCTGGCTCGTATTTCCGGGTATTTACAGAAAAGCTATTTTAAAGAAGGAGATTTTGTAAAAGCAGGCCAGACCTTATTCTTGATAGAACCTGCAGAGTTTTCCAACGCGGCGGATGTGGCAAAAGCTGATGTGGAAAATCTAAAAGCACAGCTTACTTATGCGGAAAAACAGCTTGCGCGTGCAAGTGAGCTTGTTAAGAAGGATTATATAGCAAAATCCCAGTATGATAACCTTTTGGCGCAGCGTGATTCTCTTAAAGCCCAGCTGGCTTCTGCCAGGGCAAGATACAACGACAGCAACAGAAGTCTTGGTTATACACACGTTAAATCTCCGGTTGACGGTCGTGTAGGTATTATAAGCGTTACTCTGGGAAACTATGTTACTCCAACCTCCGGCGCTTTAACAACTATTAACAGTATGGATCCGATTTATGTTACGTTTCCGTTGGATTCCGCTGATTTCACAGTGTTATCCAACGCAGATCAGTCCAACAATAAAAACCGGAAAACAGAAATCTATTTCTCTAACGGGCAAAAATACCCTTACGACGGGATCCAGGATTTTCACGATAACAAAATAGATCAGTCAACCGGTACGGTTACTATGCGTGCTACGTTTAAAAATCCTGATAATCAGTTGCTTCACGGCGAGTTTGTTACGGTTAAGCTTTACTCAAATAACCCCGTTAAAACTCCGATAGTTCCGCTCACTGCTGTTCAGGAAAATCAGGCGGGCAAATATGTGTATAAAATTGATGAAAATGATCTTCCACAGCTTGTTTATATTAAAGTTAACGGCCAGTATGGCGAAAACTGGATTATTAAAGAAGGCGTTAAAACCGGTGACAGAATTGTTGTTGACGGCTTGCAAAAAGTTGTGCCTAACCAGCCTGTAACTATTAAAATGATTGAATCAGAAAAAAACAAATAGAAAATCTTATACTAATTTATTCAGACCCCACAACCTGTAAATATAAGGAAAAATAAATTTATGAGCGAACAAAAACAAGGAAACTTATTTATAAAACGGCCTAAACTGGCAATAGTAATATCTCTTGTAATTATGCTTGCGGGTATGCTTCTGATGACGCAGCTTCCTTTGGAAGAATATCCGTCAATTACCCCTCCGCAGGTTGTTGTCAGCGCAACGTATGCCGGTGCAAGTTCCGACGTTGTTGAATCAACGGTTGCGGCTCCTGTTGAAGCACAGTTAAACGGTGTTGAAGATATGATTTACATGTCATCTACATCCCAAAACGGAAGTTATAAATTAACTTTGTATTTTAATATCGGCTCAGACCCCGACATGGCTGTTGTAAACGTGCAAAACCAGCTGCAGCTTGTAACTCCGCGTTTGCCGGAAGAAGTCAGAAGATATGGTTTGTCTGTTAAAAAGTCAACCGGCGGGCCGGGGATTCTGCTGATTTCTATAAATTCTCCGTCAGGTACTTATGATTCTCTTTATATTGCAAACTATGCTTCCATATATATTAAAGATGAAATCGCCCGTATAAAAGGTGTGGGTACTGTATCAGTATTTGGTTCATCCGATTACTCAATGAGGATTTGGCTTGACGCTTCCAAGATGGCAAATCTGGGGGTATCTGTAAGTGAAGTCAGCAGCGCAATCCAATCACAAAACACCCAGACACCGGCTGGGGATTTGGGAGTTGAACCTATGGTTAATAAACAGCTTATAAAGTTAACGCTCAGAACCAAGGGGCGCTTGCAGACTCCTGAAGAATTTGAAGATATTATTATCCGTTCAAAACCTGACGGCTCCCAGATTAAGCTTAAAGATATTGCAAGAGTTGAACTCGGGGCGGAAAGTTATTCATATTTTTCAAGAATAGGCGGAAAAAATTCTGCAATTATATCCGTTTCTCAATTACCTGAAGCGAACGCAATTGATCTTTCAAATAAAATTCAGGCCAAAATGGCGGAATTAAGTAAGAGTTTTCCGCAAGGTATTGAATACAAAATTCAGCACGATGAAACAGAGTTTGTACGTGAATCCATCAAGGAAGTTATAAGTGCAATAGCCTTGGCTGTTCTTCTTGTAGGGATTGTTACCTACTTATTCTTGGGAACTGCACGTGCTGCTTTTATTCCGATTTGTGCAATTCCGGTTTCCCTTATTGGTGTGTTTATTTTTATGAACATCTTGGGATTTTCGGTGAACCTTCTTATATTATTCGGACTGGTTCTTGCAGTCGGACTTGTTGTTGACGACGCGATTGTTGTTTTGGAAAATACCCAGCGCCATATTCAGGAAGGTAAAGATCCTAAAGAAGCAACAGAAATTACCATGATAGAAGTATTCGGTGCAGTACTGGCAACTTCTCTGGTATTGATGGCTGTATTTGTTCCGGTATCTTTTATGGCCGGAATTACTGGGCAGATGTTTAGACAGTTTGCACTCTGTATAGCTTCTGCTATCGGCTTGTCAACTGTTGTTGCTTTGACGCTTTCTCCGGCACTTTGTACTTTAATTCTAAAATCAGGTGAGGAAAAAGCGGATTTCGCGTTTATCCAGAAATTTGACGATTGGTTTAATAACTTGCGTGACAAGTATCTTGAAGGAGCCAAGGTCTTTATCAATTCTACAAAACTTACAATTGTTACTTTCTTAATTATAATCGGATTTATTGTTGGTATGTTTAAAATTATACCAACAGGGTTCCTTCCGACGGAAGATAAGGGATCAATATTTACCCAAATTCAGCTTCCTGACGGATCATCAGCCTCCCGTACAGACGCTGTTGCAAAGGATGTGGAAGAAAGGCTGCTTAAGATTCCTGGGATAAAAAATACTATTACAATGGTAGGGTTTTCCGGGGAGAATACTGCTTTTATTGTTTCAGAACTTGAAGATTGGTCAAAACGTAAGAAAAAAGAGCTGAAAATGCAAAGTATATTGGCAAGAATTCAGAAAGAGTTTTCAACTTATCCTTCTGCAACGATTGCCTCATTTTCTCCTCCTTCGATATCCGGTTTAGGTATGTTCGGCGGATTTGAGTACCAGCTTCTTGACAAGGGGAACAGAACCCCGCAGGAGCTTTATAACGAAGCTGTTAAGCTGATGACGGAAGCCAATAAAGATGCGGCTTTTTCAATGGTGTATTCATCTTATACCGCTAATCTGCCGCAGTTAATGATAGATGTGGACGCCTCAAAGGCTATGGCTCAGGGAGTTCAGATTTCAGAGGTTTATAACGCTCTTGCCGCTTACTTTGGTAAAACTTATATAAACGACTTTAATAAATATGGACGTGTATACCGTGTATACTTGCAGGCTGATGCTCCGTTCAGGGAAAAGCCTGCTGATCTCGATAAGATATTTGTTAAAAATACATACGGGAAAATGGTTCCATTGTCGGCTGTTGTAAAAGTTCGATCAATAGTCGGGCCTTACAGCTTAACCAGGTTTAATATGTATCCATCAATTACAATTAACGGAATGGCAAGAACCGGTGTAAGTTCCGGGCAGGCTATGGCAAGGATGGCTGAAATTTCAGATAAAGTGTTGCCTAAAGATATGGGTTATGCTTGGTCAGGAAGTGCGCTTCAGGAGCAGGAATCAAGCGGACAAATCGGGCCTATTCTTGCAATGTCTTTGGTTTTTGTATATTTGTTTCTTGTTGCACTTTACGAAAGCTGGATGCTGCCGGTTGCTGTATTGTTAATTTCCCCTGTGGCATTGGTCGGCGCTTTGTTCTTCCAATATGTTGCGGGGTATTCGCTCGATATATATGCTCAAATCGGTCTTGTTATGCTGATAGGTTTGAGTACAAAGCAGGCAATTTTGATTATAGAATTTGCAAAAGACGCACATGAAGAAGGTATGCCTGTAAAAGAGGCTGCAGTGCAGGCTGCAAAATTAAGATTCCGTGCTGTAATGATGACCAATATAGCGTTCATCTTGGGGCTGCTGCCGCTCGTGTTTGCAACCGGGGCAGGAGCTGCAAGCCGTAACTCTGTCGGAATGA
Source organism: Candidatus Gastranaerophilales bacterium (assembly GCA_944325045.1). Taxonomy (GTDB): domain Bacteria; phylum Cyanobacteriota; class Vampirovibrionia; order Gastranaerophilales; family Gastranaerophilaceae; genus UBA1221. The sequence goes on along the minus strand of CALUYR010000006.1, from coordinate 13,838 downwards.
CAGTATTTGGCGGAATGATAGCGGTTGCGTTTATCGGAACTTTCCTTGTTCCGGCGTTTTACGTCTTGATTGAGGAGTTTAAGTCTTTTACGGCACGTAACTTTGGCAAAAAAAAGGATAAATAGTTAATATGTTTAAAAAAATTCTTATTATAACTTTAATATTCGGTTTTATAAATAATCCTGTATTTGCAAAAGACAAGCATAATATAGGAAACAAGATTAATGAAAAGGAATACCCTCCTGCCGAGAAAGTTTTGCCGCAGCAGATAGAGGATAATGAGAAACCTTTAACTATATCCGGTTCTGTTGAAAAGAATGTTGATATGACACTGGACAAGTGTTTGGAAATTGCACTTGGAAACAATCCTCAAATTAATGCGGCATTTCAGGATATTCTGGCGTCTGATGCAAGAATTAAGCAGGTATGGTCAAATTATTTTCCGCAAATAAGCTGGCAGACCGGTTATACAAGAATCCGTCAATTGCAGTTGTCCGATGTGTTCGGCCGAAATTTGACGTTTAATTACTATATTCTCGGGCAGGTAACTCTGCAGCAAATGCTTTACGACTTTGGTGTGACGCAAAACCAGGCCACTATTCAGAAATTAGATTACGAAGGGTATAAAGCCAGCTTAACCGGTGTAATTAATGATATAATTTATCAGACAAAAGACGCTTATTATAACCTGCTTTTGGCAAAAGAAAATCTCCGGGTTGCGGAAGATACTGTTCATAAGTATGAGCTGTTTTATAACCAGGCAAAAGCTTTTTACAAAATCGGCATGAACCCGAAAGTAGATGTTACAATTGCGGAATCTAATCTGTCTAATTCCAAGTTGCAGCTTATTCAGGCGGAAAATGCAGTTAATCTTGCAATTGCAAAGCTGAATAATGTAATGGGGGTTCCTTTTATTGACAAGTATAACGTGCAGGAGCGTTTAAACTTTGTACCTGTTGATATTACTCTGAACAAGGCAGTGGATATTGCAAGAGAATCCCGGCCGGAACTAAAACTCGCTGAAATTAAGGTTGAAAGCGCTAAGCAGACAGTTAAGCTGGTTAAAAAGTCATACTTTCCGACAATATCAATTGAAGGCCAGTACCAACGAGGCGGCCGAACCTGGAATAACAATTACGGTTATAACCTCGGCGGATATTTAAACTTCCCGACAATTAACGGTATGCTGATAAGAAATGAGATTAAGGAAGCTAAGTATCTTTATGATAAAGAACTTGCAAATGCCCAAAATACTCAAAATTCCATCTATCTGGAAATTCAAAATGCATATTTAACTCTCAACGAAAAGAAATCACAAATTCCTGTATCAATTTTGCAGGTGAAACAAGCAAAAGAAAATTACGAACTTTCATACGGGCGGTACCGCGTAGGCGAGGCAAGTCCTATAGAATTGCGTGAAGCCCAGGTTACATACCAGCAGGCTCAATTGTCCTATTATAATACTCTATATGCCTATAATTCCGCAAAAGCCGCGCTTGAAAAAGCTATCGGTAAAAACCTCATAAATGAAGAAGAGGTTGTTGAGCTAAAGAAAAGTTAGAATTTAAAAATCTCTTACAGCCAAAACACTTATTATAGATGATTTACACCAAGTTTGGTCTATTTTGTTTACTGAGCTGTGTACAATTCTAAATCCGTTAATTTCAAGCAGTTTATTTATACTATATGGTGTGAAAAAATTAATATGTTCTGATATAATTCTACAATTTGCTGATTTCATTTTCAGATAATATTTAAGAATATTTGCCCAGCTGAAATACCTGTTGAATAAAAAATGCAAATTCGTTAGAATATCTCTTTTATCTAAATCATAAGGTAATTCTATATATAAATAATTGTTTTTTTGCATAAGTGACTTTATTTGTGTTACGACTTTCATAGGATCTGATACGTGTTCCAAAACGTTGCAACACATTATAAGGTCATAATTTTTTTTCGTTTCAAAAGGGTTTATCGGAGAAACACCTTCTGCAAGAGGAGCGTGTGAGATCTCATACACATACTTTTCCGGTATTATTTGTGGAATGAATTGTCCTTTATCGCCGCCATAATCTAAGACAGTTTTTATACTTTTTATTCCGCCGGTTACATTTTTATCCAAAATTTCTATAAGATTTTTCAACCGATTTTTTATTTCGCTATCATTTTTACCTATAAGCTCATTTATTTCAGGAGTATACCATGGATCTGCCTTTTGCCGCTGTTGTTGATAAAGTTCATTACGGTATCCGTTATAGAGTTTCTCCATCTCCTCGTCTGAAAATCTATAGCTTGAATATTCATATCCGCAATTCGGGCAGCTTATTAATCCGGTAGAAATATTTTTCCCGTTGAAAACCCGCTCAATTATAAAATCAGAAAATATGGCTTTTTTAATTTTGATATCAGAACAACCACATATTACGCATACGGGGGGGGGGGGTAGGCTAACCCCTTCTGTGGTAAGGCATTCCCGGCTGTTAATGATGAATCATATTGCATTTTGCCCTCTGTTAATATTTTTAGCTGTTCGATTTTTTCTTCACTGTCGCTTTCAAAATATATTCTAAGCAGCGGTTCTGTTCCGCTCGGACGTATTAATATCCAGCTTGTTTTATCATCCAGATATAATTTTACCCCGTCTTTGCAGTCGGTTTTCAGAATTTTGTATCCGCCGATTTCAGTTAGTTGTTTATATTTGTCAATAATCCGCTTAACTTCATTTACGTCATTAAGTCGCTTATCAATCCGGTCATTATAAAATTTACAGCCTGCAAGATTAAATAAATCTTTTTGAAGTTCAACCAAGGATTTATTCTCATAAGCCATTGCCTCTAAAACCAAAAGGTTAGCAAGCAGTCCGTCTTTTTCCGGAATATGCCCCTGAATACTTAGTCCTCCGCTTTCTTCTCCGCCTATAACCGGATTATATTTTCTCATTGCCTCTCCAACGTGTTTAAATCCTACTGCTGTTTCAATTATTTCAGTTCCTGTTTTTTCGGCAATTTTGTCTAACAGCAGGCTTGCGCCGACAGTTTTCACAATAGGCCCTCTAAGCCCTTTATTTTTTGTTAAATGCAAAAGAAGAATTGCGATAATTTCGTTAGGAGATACATATTCACCGTTTTCATTAATTACGCCGAATCTATCTGCATCACCGTCGTTAGCAAGACCTATTGCGTTGTTTCTGGTTTTGACAAGTTCAATCAGATCTTTTAGATATTTCGGCTTTGGATCCGGCATTGAACCGCCAAAGTTCGTGTCGTGATACATATTTATGCTTTCAAACTTTATACCGTGATCGTCAAGTATTTTGTCAAAGTATCCTATGCTTGCTGAATAAAAACCATCAAAGATAATTGTGGTGTTTTTTAAATTTTTAATTTTTTCAAAATTAATTAACGCTTCTAAGTGTCTGCTGTAATCAGGTAGAAAATCTTCTTCTGTAATAGAACCTTTTCTGAGAGATTTAATTTCGCAGCCTAAATTTTTTACGATTTCATCTGTAATTTCGCTTGTTGCCGGGCCTGCGTAGTCAGGAATAAATTTGATTCCGAGATATTCGGGCGGGTTGTGTGAGGCTGTAAACATCATTGCGCACGCGTTACGTAATTTCGTCTGATATGCAATGACCGGAGTCGGCACAATGTTTTTGCTGTATAATACATTAAATCCAAGTTGTTCAAGAATTTTTGCACTCTGCATTGAAAAAATATCAGCCATATTTCTCGGATCGTAACCGATTATGATGGTTTTATCAATCCCGAAATTATCTAAAACATATTTGGCTATAGCCTTAGTTACAATTTCGACATTCGATTCATTAAAATCTTTGCCTGTTACAGCTCTCCAGCCGTCTGTTCCGAACTTAATTCCATCCATAGTTTGCCCTCTTTTTTCATTTTTAGTATAATTATATATGAAATAGGGAGTTAAGTAAATGTTAAATTTTGATAACGTAAGCCGAATAGCCTATCTTGGGCCGAACGCTTCTTTTTCCGAAATGGCAAAGGATCTATTTTGCAATAAATACAAAATAAATGCCTATCCGGCTCCAATGACTACTATTAAGCAGGTTATTGAATTTGTTGAGGAAAACCCCGATACTTTAGGCGTACTGCCCGTTGAAAACTCCATTGAAGGAACGGTCAGGGAATCTTTGGATAATCTTATGTCCTGCCGAAATCCGAATATAAAAATTCTCTCTGAAATCGTTATGCCGATAAGACATTGTCTTTTATCAAGGACAACGGAGTTTTACAGTATTACCGGAGTAATTTCCCATCCGCAGGCTTTGGCTCAATGTCAGGAATTTATTCATAACGAACTTCCAAGAAATCTAAATATTATCGAAGCAACAAGTACAGCCGAAGCTGCCCGCAGTCTTGCTAATTATAATCTTACTTACGCCGCTATCGGCAGCGAAAAAACTGCTGAGGTGTATAACTTGAACATACTCAAAGAAAATATTAACGATGATAAATCCAATAGGACAAGTTTTATACTCATCGGTGATTTTGAAACACCGTTTACCGGCCGCGACAAGACAACAATAATGTTTACTACCGCAAACAAACCCGGAGCATTGATGGATATTTTAAATGTATTTTATCAAAATAATATTAATCTTTCATATATCTCGTCCCGCCCGTCAAAACAAGAGTTCGGAGATTACATTTTTATTGTAAGCTTTGACGGGCATATAAGCAAAAAGAAAATCTTTAATGCGCTTTCCCAAGTTAAAGAAAAAGCTACTTATATGAAATTTATGGGCTCTTATGAAAAATAATTTCAGGTCTGTTATTTAATACCCAATAATTTTTTTATATAATCTACTACTAACTTAAAAAATGAAACCTGTTCGTCTACATACTTGAAATCTTTTTCAGAAGTAAAAATATCTTCTTCTTTTTTCCCAAAAATACTTTCATCAAATTTGTTGTGTTTTTTATCCTTGGGCCCTTCTCGGTTCTGCTGCATATAACCGAGATTGCCGCCTCCTCCGTCATTGTTCATGCTCGCGGCTTCCCTGACCATAGGTTTAACACTTAATACGTTGAAATCAAATTCACTCATTTTCTTGTTCCTTTAAGTTGTTTCCCTATATATATAAAGTATTTTTTATAAAGAAATATTACAAAATAAAGGCTTTTTTTACAAAACTTAACATTTCATTTAAGTGATTTGTTATACACGGGGAAAAAATTTTTTTCTTAATATTTATATTATAATATCGAATTACATTCGTTATTTGCGCTTGTTATGCAATAATTTTGTTTTTTCATAAATAAACGGCTAGACTTAGATTTATGGATATTCACAAAGAACTGAAAATCTTAGTTATAAAAGAAGGAACATCAATGCGAAAGATTGTTCGTCAAAATCGTTCAAAGGGGCTTGATATTCCTAATGAAAGTACTTTGTCCGCAGAGCTTATAAGAAAAAGAGTCAGATTTTCAACAATTCAGGATATTTTGGATGTTTTAGGCTATGAACTAGTAATCCGTAAAAAAGTCAGATAATTTGTGAATTTTTAATAAATACAACAGACTGACACTTAAAGCCGATTTCGAGCAAATCCCGTTTTCTCAATGATTTAGTAATATCCAGCCCTTCGGTGTTATTATTTTTTATAAGATAAATTTTCATAATATAATTATCCTGATCAAATTGTATTTCAATATCTTTTATGAGCGGTTTATGTTCAAGATCCAAACCGTCTGCAAATTTAAGAATACCTGCAAGTCTTTTAATAATTTTTCTTACGGATTTTGGGAAACTTCCGTATAATTCGTGTCTGTTTTTGTCCGGTAGATTTCCTCTGTGGTATCTTGCAATGCAGGCTGTCATTTTCACTTCTGTATCAGAAAATCCTTTAATCCCTTCTTTTAGAATGATATCTCTGGAATGTTTGTTATGAGATTTTGCCTCAACAGCGTACCCGATGTCATGCAGTATGGCAGCAGCCTGAAGAATTTCCAGTTCTCTGGACGGCATTTCTCTGACTTCATTGCTGATTTTTTCAAACAAAATTGTACACAGTCTTTTCACCTCACGCGGGTGCGAGGGTTCTGACTTAAAATATTTTAGTAAAAGTTCGTCTGCTGTAAGTGTCATATATTGGCTTAATTGTATCAGAAAATTTAAACTCCTGCAATTTTTTTTATGCTAAAATATTGAAGAAAATTTATTTTGAGAGGGAGAACATGGGCGAAACTTTTTCAGATGATTTGACGAACATAAATCAGTTTGATATTCCTGATGTGATTTTAGATGAAATTCAAAAAAATATTGAAGAGATAATTTCGAATTTTCCGGTGCCGGAAGATAATAAGCTTGATGTGATAAGAAAGATTAATTTTATGTATTCAAGAACCAGATACCTTTCTCTGACGGATTCTCTGACAGGACTGTATAACCGCCGCCATCTTGACAATTGCATTGAAAGAGAATTTTTAAGAAGCAAGCGATACAGTTCGGATCTAAGCGCTGCAATTATTGATATTGATTTTTTTAAAAAGATAAATGATTCTTACGGTCATTTGTGCGGGGACTTTGTTTTAAAAGAGACAGCGTATCTTATTTTGGAAAACTTTAGAAAGACGGATTTGGTTTTCAGATACGGCGGGGAGGAGTTTGTAGTTATTCTGACGGAAACAGGTGCTGAAAATGCTTTTATTCCGCTTGAGAGGCTGAGAAAATTAATAGAAAGTTACCCGTTCAAATACAACGGAACTGCCATAAATCTTACTGTAAGTATCGGTATTTCATCAAATAATGTGGAAACTGTCGAAGAATTTTTGGATAATGCGGATAAAGCGCTGTATAAAGCAAAACAGAGCGGCCGTAATAATTCTGTAATTTATAGTGAGTAATCTTTATTAATTTTTAGACGTTTAACTAATTATTTTACATTTGCATACCCGATCGGGTGATAGTTTTTAGTAAAAAAAAGAGTTATTATTTAAAAGCGTTCGAAACTAATAAAGGTTAAGAATCATGGCTGAGAAAAATATTACTGTATATATGGTAGAGGATTATCCGCTGACGCGGACTGCCTATAAGAAGTATTTTGAATCTGTCAATGGGATTGACATAATCGGGACGTTTGAAACGGCCGAGGAATGTCTTGACCGCATGGCAATCAAGCCGGCTGACGTAATCATTATGGATATAGGTTTGCCTTGGATGAACGGTCTTGAAGCCACAAGAATTATTAAAGGAAAGTACCCCGAAACTAAAATATTAGTTCTTACCTCCCATGAGCGCCGTAATGAGGTTCACGCAGCATTGGCTTCAGGCGCGGCGGCTTATGCGCTGAAGGATACTAAATTGTCCGAAATCGTAAATGTAATTAAGAGTATTAATACGGGAGCAGGATGGTTTGATCCGAAAATACTTGACCTTGTTCTTGATATCTTTCCTAAACCTATTTCTATGGATTTGAACAACTTGTATATGGATAAGCTTGAAGCTGCAGGGTTAACCGATAAGGAAAAAAAGGTTCTTAAACTTATGGCGGAAGGAAAATCCAATATCGAGATAGGCAAATTATTAGGTATAAGCCCTAATACTGCAAAGTCCCATGTCGGCAAAGTTTTTACAAAACTCGGTGTCGATGACAGGGTTCAGGCTGCAGTGATAGCTGTAAAAAATGATTTGTTGTAAATAGTTAATAAAAAGATGGAATAGTGATATGTATAGAAAAATATTTAGTATTTTAATATTTTTTATATTGTGTACTCTGGTGTTTGCTGTGCAATATTTTTTCCATAACAGGGGTATTCCTGGTTATGTATTATTTATTGTGTTTTCATACATAGTTTTTACCGGGATATTCATAAAACTTATTCATGAAAATTTCGGATTAAAATATTTAGTCATGTTTTTAGAAACAGAAATAAAAAGATACAAATCAGACAAGGATCTGAGCAGTGATAATTTTCTTCTGGCAAAACAGCGCGAACGGTTTATTGCAACATTGAATCACGATTTGAAAACTCCTGCGATAGCTCAGGTCAGATCTTTGGATTTGATTTTGAGCGGGAATTTCGGCAATCTTAACGCCGAACAATATAACATGATTAAGCTTACAAAAGAATCGTGCCAGGATATGCTTGATATAATTGTCACGGTACTTGACAATTACAAATTTGAAAACCATCAGATGCCTATCTGCGGGCAGAGCATAGATCTTGTCGAAATTGTTGAACGCTGTTGTATAGATTTGAAGGATGTTTTTGCTGCAAAAAATATATGTGTAAAAATTTTCCCTGACAAAAATTTATATAAAGTTCCCGGGGATATAATTTTATTGCAAAGAGCTGTCAGCAATATAATAGAAAACAGCGTAAGCTATGCTTATGAAAATTCTACTGTTCTGATAAAAATCCATAATACTGGTATGAATGCCTGCATTTCCGTTGCAAATGAGGGGATTCTTCTTCCGGAGGATATTCTCAATAAACTTTTTGATCCTTACGAATGTAATTCTTCAATGTATAATAAAATAGGTTTCGGTATAAAATTGTACCTTGCCCAGCAAATAGTTCAGGCTCACGACGGCGGAATCATTGCCAGAAACGAATCATACGGAGGAACAGTCTTTGATATTATACTTCCTATGTCTGATATAAAACATTCTGTAATGGATTTTTCAAGCTCCGGCGTTTTGGCGGAAAATATTTCAGCTTAACTTTTTTGCAAAAAAAGTCTGTTTGTGCTATTATATCAGTAAAGAATAGTATTAGGGGAGAAATAAATGTCAGACAGAATACAAGAAACCGCACCGGAAATTTCACAAACTGCTGAACCGGCCGTTAATGAGCATATAGAAGTTGTTGAATTACCTGATAATGATGAAGCTATTGAAACTAAAGTTTCGCAAACATACAGTGCTGATAATATCAGAGTTCTGGAAGGCCTGGAAGCAGTCAGAATGAGACCGGGCATGTATATAGGCTCAACTTCCCAGAGAGGTCTGCACCACTGTATATATGAAATTGTAGATAACTCAATAGATGAATCTCTGGCGGGATTTTGTACTGATATTCATGTTACTGTTCATAAAGATAACAGTGTTACTGTAGAAGATAACGGCCGCGGTATTCCGGTCGATATAAAAGCTGATAGCGGAAAATCCGCTTTGGAAATTGTCCATACTGTTCTTCACGCAGGCGGCAAGTTCGGCGACGGCGGCTATAAAGTTTCAGGCGGTCTCCATGGTGTAGGAGCTTCTGTTGTTAACGCACTTTCCGAAAAATATATTGTAGAAGTTTCGCGCCAGGGTTACGTCTGGAAGCAGGAGTATATGCGAGGCGAACCAATGACCCCGGTTGAAAAAGTTTCTCCTACAGATAAAACAGGTACGAAAACTACGTTCTGGCCGGATCCTGAAATATTTACAGAAACAACGGTTATTGATTGTGACGTTATTGCCAACCGCTTAAGAGAAATGGCTTTTTTGAATAAAGGTTTGAAAATTATCTTCCACGTCGATGAAACTGGTGAAGAAGAAGTTTTCCATTACGCCGGCGGTATTGGCAGCTATGTTGAATTTTTGAACAAAAATAAAACAGTTCTGCATGATAAACCGATTTATATAGATAAAGTTGTAAATTCAATGCAGGTCGAAGTTGCAATGCAATATACAGACGCTTATAACGAGAGTGTTTTATCTTTTGCAAACAATATTAATACGCACTCTGGCGGTACGCACTTAACAGGGTTTAGAAATTCAATTACCCGTGTATTCAACGATTATGCACGAAAAAATAACATCCTGAAAGATTCCGACCAGAACCTTTCGGGTGAAGATGTCAGAGAAGGTTTGACAGCGATTGTCAGTGTAAAACTTCCTAATCCAGAGTTTGAAGGCCAAACAAAAGAAAAACTGGGTTCTCAGGAAGCACTCGGGGCTGTTCAGGATGCGGTGAAAGAAAAATTGCAGGAATGGCTCGAATTTAATCCGAAAATCGCAAAAACGATCCTGGAAAAAACTCTCCAGGCACAGCGCGCAAGAGAAGCTGCGAGACGTGCAAGAGAACTTACCAGAAGAAAATCCGTTTTGGAAAACTCAACCTTGCCGGGTAAGCTTGCAGACTGCTCAAACCGTGAACCTGAAAAATGTGAAATCTATCTTGTTGAGGGTGATTCAGCTGGCGGTTCAGCTAAGCAGGGCAGAAACAGAATGTTCCAGGCGATTTTGCCGTTGAGAGGTAAAATCTTGAATGTTGAACGTGCACGTTTGGATAAAATTTACGCTAATAATGAAATTCAATCTATGGTTCAGGCTTTTGGTATTAACATAAGCAAGAATGAAGATGAAGTTGATTTGGAAAAATTACGTTACCATAAAATTATTATTATGACCGATGCGGATGTCGACGGGGCACATATCAGAACGTTGCTTTTAACATTCTTTTTCAGATATGCAAAACCGCTTATTGATAACGGTTACGTTTACATTGCGCAGCCGCCGCTGTTTAAGGTTACTATCGGTAAAAATACCGAATATTTATACAATGAGCATGCGCTTGATAAAATGTTAAAAGAACGAGGCATTAAATCTCTCAGTCTCTCAGACAAGAAAAAGTCTAACGTTAAGTCCGGAGATGACCTTTTAGAACTCGTAAAAAATATGTCAGTGTTCTATAACTCTTATAATAACCCGATTTTGAACTTATATCCGGCTGTTGTCTTAAGAGGCTTGGTCAGATCTAATATTACTCCTGAAGATTTTGATGACCAGGCTAGAATGACTGAAATCGTAGAATATTTGAATCACTACTTGCAGGATCACGCGAAAAACTACAATATAGCAGAAGCTGCCAATTACGTTGTTTCTCTTAAATATAATCCTGAAAATTCAAAATATTCAATACAGTTAAATACAAATGAAGAAGAACATGTAATTCTTAATCAGAATATAATCAAGAGTTCGGAATATAAGCGTTTAAAAACATCTTATCCGCTGATCAGAGATTATTTGATTGAAGAATCCGACGGATTGCTGCTTGAAACAGATACGGAGCAGTATGAAATAAATTCATTTGAAAAACTTCAAAAAATCATAGACGAACGCGGTCAGAAAGGCATGACAATCCAACGTTTTAAAGGTTTGGGAGAAATGATGCCGCAGCAGTTGTGGGAAACAACAATGGATCCTTCAACCAGAACTCTTCTAAAGGTAGGGATTGAAGATGCAATGCTTTGCGACCAGTTGTTTGATATTCTTATGGGCGATAAGGTTGATCCGCGCCGTAACTTCATTGAAGCAAACGCTGTTTATGCAACGAATATTGATACATAAGCAGCCTTTATGATAATAACCATTTTGCCGCAGCTAATTTATAACCGGCTTGCGGCGGGTTGGTGTTCGCTAAATCATAAAAAAGTTCTCTCTGGCTTTTTTGTCATAGAAGATTTTGGCTGCGCCGAATTTTGTTTCAAATTCAAAACAAAGATCCATAGGTTTTTTCTTCCGAAACGCGCATAAACCTATGAGTTTGTCATCATCGTTGAAGAAATTTCTGAAAAATTCCATAAGTTACACATCCTTTTTTGTTTGTTGTATAATTTATTTAAGGATTGAGTAAAAAAAGTCAATATAAGGAGAAATTAATATGGCAGGAAAAGTTACAAAAGAAATGGGAATTTTGGAAATTGCACAAAATTATCCTGAAAGCATAGAAGTATTTCAAAAATACGGTCTTGGCTGTCTTGGCTGCGCCGCTGCAAGATTTGAAAACCTCGAAGCAGGAGCAAAAGTTCACGGTTTTGACCCTGATCAAATGGTTGCAGATATCAATGCTTTGATAGAAGATTAATTTATATTTTTGCAATAGAAAGGCCCGGCTTTTACAAAAGCCGGGCCTTTTTTAAGGATTGCTCATACCAAAGTATAATATTTCCCATACTAAAGTATGAATTTTTTTGAATATTGTTAAAGATTTCTATAACTTGTGCCGTAAATAAAAACAAAAGCATGCAAGTAGAAGGAAAAATCTATGGAAAACAAAGACATACATAGCGGTGTATCACTATTTGGCCAGTCTGAATATATGTTAGGCGCGGATCCTATAGAAGAAATCTTTGCACTAAATTTAGGCGATTTTATGTCGGAACACTTGATATCAGAGGATTTGGCAAAGAAAATCAGCTCAAATGCCAGAAATAAAAAAGACAGGCTTGTTAATCAGTTAAAGGAATTGATATCAATATATTCGCTCAAGAATACACTATGTGTCTTAAATTTTGAATCTAAAGAAGATTACGCAATCTATACAGCTATAGCGCATTCAATTGTGCAGATGGTAGAGGTAAAAAAGTGCAATATTTATTTGTCAAAGGATTATGCGAGGGGGCTGACCAACCCGGATTTTGACCTTGTACTTGTGGGAACATCCGTAAAGAATTTGTATAGAGGGGGCTTCAAGTACAGTGATAACTCGATCATATCCGTAGCCTATTCGGAATGTGAAACAATCAGTGCTGACGGGGTTATAGCAGTACCGATGTATTGTAACGCGCGGAAAGTCGGAGTTATAGCAATTGAAGATAAGAAGTCTGTTGTTATAGAAAAATCTTATCTGGCGCTGCTGGAAAGTATGGCAAAACTTTTTGCGACATCAATGACTTTGCAGGGTGAAATTGATAATACAAATCGATTAATGGAAACTGATTCTGCTTGTGAAAGTGACTTGCAGCATTCAAGAGCGGAATTAACTGCATTAATAGGCGACTTATGCGATTACCAGCAGAGTTTTGTGGAAAATCTTGCACGTGCAGTTGATACAAAAGGCCGTTATAAGGTTGCACACTCGCAAAACACTGCATATATTGCCAAAAAGATTTGTCAGGAACTGGGATTAAATGAAAAGACAACTGATTTGATATATTATGCGGCACTGTTGCAGAATATCGGAAAGATTATGATTCCGGAACGTCTTTTTTCTACAAGCGGGAAATTAACATCAGAAGATTTGGCGGCGATACAGAAGCATTCAAATATCGGTGTAAATCTTCTAATGAATATAAACTTTTTATCAGAAGTTGTGCCATACGTAACATACCAGAAGGAGAGATACGACGGTACGGGTTCCCCGGAAGGGCTTAAGGGAATGTCTATTCCGTTTGGTTCAAGGATTATAGCGGTCGCGGATGCATATAGTGCAATGACATCAGACAGACCTTACAGAAAAGCCATGACCGTAACAAAAGCGATGTCCGTGTTAAAAGGAGAAGCAGGAACCAAGTGGGATCCTATTGTAGTAGAATCTCTTGAAAAATGCGTAACAGAATAGGAACCATAGCAATTTGGAATCTTGGAAGCAAGTCCGAATAATCCAGGAGGTATTTCAGGATCTGGCCGTTGTAACATTACAATGCCCACGAAAATATGAATAATCTACCCTCTGCGTCCCGCACAGCGCAGCGTCATGTGGGAGGGGACTATGTCCCCCAAAAAGAAAGCGAGACCGGATGGCTGTCCAAGCAATTATGTCATCCTGAACTTACTTTTTCTTTAGCGCAAAGAAAAAGTAAGCAAAAAAGAAAGCACTATGAGCCGTGTGATTTAAAATTCAAAATCAAGACTTGAAAATCTACTTTTTTCTTTGGTCAAAAGAAAAAAGTAGGCAAAAAAGAAAGCATTAAGAGTCGTGGGACGTAAAATTCAAAATCGGGACTTGAAAAATATAAGAAATAGTATATAATAAAAGAAAAAGGAGGTAGATATATGGAAAAGTCAATAATAGCACGGCATACGGGGGGGGGGGGGTAAAGAACATAAAGGGAGAGAAGGGTTTTTGTCAAAAATACCTTTCTTCAAATTTTTC
>CALUYR010000005.1 GCA_944325045.1 Candidatus Gastranaerophilales bacterium | reverse complement strand
AACCTGTGTATCCCTCTACTGAAGCAGTTTCAATATTTTCTGACAGAATACTCATATATGGTTTCAAATATTTGTCAAAAAAAACTTTAGCAGCTTCCGGATTATTTACCATTACACCGTCATCGTCTTGCTGGCGAAGCTCCTTTTCCCAGTAATATGCTTCTCCGTTAGCGGCTTCCGAAAGTTTTACTGCCTGAGACATTACACTGTAGAATTTCTTTATTCTTGTTGAATATTCTTTCTTTTTATAATTTGCAAGCAACGTTGGCATAGTCATTGCGGCCACAATGCCGATTATGCCGAGGGTTATTAGAACCTCTGCAAGGGTGAAGGCAGCCTTGCGGGGGACGTAGTCCCCTCCCACATGACGCTGCGCTGTGCAGGACGTAGAGGGTATATTGTTAATGTTTTCTGGCAACTGTATAATATTTCGGGGGCAAGATCCTGAAACGAGTTCAGGATGACATAACTGCTTGGGCAACCACTCAGTTAATGTAGTTTGGGGCTCAAACATTGACTCATTAGGCGCAAGACCTTGTCTCCCTTGAGGTTCGTTTCCCCCCCCCCCCCGTATTCATTGCTATACTTGGCTTTTCCATGACTTTACCTCCTTTTTCTTCCATTATATACTATTTTTTATTTTTTGCAAGGGGCGGACTATACTTATTTAATAAACTATTTCAACGAAAAAATTTTTTGGAAAATAAAAAAGCCTCTGTACATGTTCTATGTTTTTCGCAACAGCAGGCTTTTTTACAATTTGGAAGTTCGTAAAAATTATTTTATGAAAATAATTATACTGAAATATCAATCACAGTACTCTTCGGAGCAGACATTGCAGCTGTGTAAGCTGTCATAACCTTATACGGATTTACCCCGGAAATAAGGCCGCGGACAACTTTGTTATTTTCTTTGGAAATCCAAACCAACTCAGTATTTGAAGTACCATCCAAAGGATGAATTTTTATTATATCTGAAGCCGGAATATTTCTTGTTTTAGAATTATTGGTTCCCGATAAATTCCAATTCCTTATATCTGCTTTTAATACTCCGTTAAATGACAATGGATTAATCTTACTTACCTGCATTTTTTATACCCCTGATTTTGTAATAACATGAAAAATATAGCATAAAAATAATTTTTTTAATAATAAATAAATTTTTGATTGATAAATATAAACAGTAAATCCAAAATTCTATAAAAACTTATATTTAAGAACTCAATTTAGCAATCTTTACATTAAAAATTGCCTCAATATCAGTACAGCTCAAAATATATCCAATCCAATCTTCAGGCTTGAAACATCTTATATTAGACAATCGCGGCAGAATCCCCAAAACAGAAATGCCTGTTCTTGTTTCAATAATTTTTTGGATTTCTCTCACGTCATAATCCAAACTCCTTATAGGACATTCATTGATAATCACTCCCCTTATATATAAAACTTTTTTGCTTACCACGTTTAAATAATCCAATATTTCTTCAAGTGTTGAGTTCCTCAATGAAGCCACAAAAACTATAGGAATATTCATAGCCTGAATAAGCTCTTCTTCATTAAAATTTTTTTCGATCATAGTATTTAAATCAGATTGCCCGTTAACAAGGAGACATTCATATTTATATGCAACATTCATGTAGTCTTGGAATATAACATTTTTGTCCATAAACAATTTTTCGCGTTCAAAGACTTCCGGACACAACCGTTTGTTTCTGTACAGATAGGAACAGTAAGTCGTAATATTTCTGTCCATATATTTCATAAACAACAAATCAGGAGCCTGAATAAATCCGTCCTTAACCCTTGCGCCTGTTTGAACGGGCAGGTACACAGCCGTAGAATATCCGAGACTCTGCATTGTCGCAGAAATCCCTCCTGTTATAAATGTTAAGCCCGAATGGGGTTTAATACCTGTTAAATAGATTTCTAACATCCGTATTACCTGTTAATAGCAAAATAAACTTCCTTAAGCCGTTTTTTACTTATATGAGTGTATAACTGTGTTGTAGAAACATCGCTGTGCCCAAGAAGTTCCTGAACAATACGCAAATCCGCGCCGTTTTCTATCAGATGAGTAGCAAAACTGTGCCGCAAAGTATGCGGAGAAATTGTTTTATGAATTTTTTCCCCCTGTTCATGCACAAAATTATATACATCTTGCCGGGTAATATCCCGTCCGCTTTCACTTACAAAAAGATGATTGTCATTTATCGAGAACTTTTTAATTATAAATTCCCGAACCGGTAAATATTTCTTTAACGCGGCAATAGCCTGCCGGCCCAGAGGAATAATCCGCTCTTTTGAACCTTTGCCTATACATTGAAGATATTTTGCTTTTATATTTATATCAGAAATTTTTAGTTCGGTAAGTTCTGAAACTCTAAGGCCGCAGCCATACAAAAGTTCCACAATTACCCTCTGCATTGCCGTTAGATTCTGATTTAAAATTTCTTCAATTTCCTTTACCGAAATAACCTTTGGCAGACGTTTCGGAAGTTTTGGCTGTTCTATTGTAAGCGACGGATCTGATTTACAATAGCCGTTTGCGCAAAGCCATTTGAAAAAACCACGCAATGACGCTATTTTCCGCATAATACTTGAGGCCGAATATTTGTTGTCATGAAGAAATAATATATATATACTTATGTTATTTCTTGAAACATTTTCAAGATCCTCAATCCCTTTTGCAATGCAAAAATCCCAGAACTCGCTTAAATCCCTTCTATATGCCTCTATGGTATTTTGAGCAAGCCCCTTTTCGACTTCTAAATATTCAATATATTCTGCCAGAATTTGTACACTCATTTATAATATTATATATTCTTTTAATTCACTTTTAATAATATAAATGTATTATTTTTTATGTAATATTGTCTATAAAATTGCAGAAAACCAAAATAAAAAAGCCCGATTAACCGGGCCGTTTCACTTATACATTCATCACCTTTAAAATTTTATCCATATCCGCCTCTGCTTTTTTAACATTACAGTTGGAATGTTTTATTGCATTATCAGGATCTTTCAACCCGTTTCCGGTCAAAATACACACTATTTTGGAACCGGAAATAATTTGATCTTTAACTTTTATCAGGCCTGCAACAGATGCGGCGCTTGCAGGTTCTGCCAAAACACCTTCGGTTGACGCAATAAGTTTATATGCATTTAAAATTTCATCATCAGTAACAAAATTGATCATACCGCCGCTTTCATCTCTTGCAGCTTCAGCCTGTTTCCAGCTTGCCGGGTTACCTATTCTTATTGCGGTTGCAACCGTTTCCGGGTTCATAATCCTCTCACCTTTAACAATTGCAGCAGCACCTTCGGCTTCAAATCCCATCATCTTTGGCAGTTTGTTAATTTTGCCAAGCCTGTACCACTCACTGTACCCTTTCCAGTAAGCCGTAATATTGCCCGCGTTTCCGACCGGGATAAAGTGATAATCAGGCGCCTGGTTTAATGCTTCACAAATTTCAAACGCACCGGTTTTTTGCCCTTCAATTCTATAAGGATTTACGGAATTTACAAGAGTAATCGGATAATTTTCCGAGATTTTTCTCACAAACTCCAACGCCTGGTCAAAGTTCCCCTGAATAGCAATTATTTCCGCACCGTACATCATTGCCTGTGAAAGCTTTCCGAGTGCAATATAACCGTCAGGGATCAATACATAAGTTTTAAGCCCGGCTTTTGCACCGTACGCAGCAGCCGAGGCTGAGGTATTGCCGGTTGAAGCACAAATTATTGCCCCCGAACCGGACTCTTTTGCCTTGGTAACAGCCATGGTCATACCGCGATCCTTAAAACTTCCGGTAGGATTACAGCCTTCAAATTTCAAATAAATTTCAGCCTCAACGCCTATTTTTTTTGCAAGATTATCAGCCTTAATTAACGGAGTATTTCCCTCATTTAATGTCACAACCGGCGTCGTATCAGTTACCGGTAAATATTCTCTGTATCTGTTAATTAAACCTTGATAATACATTTTTTCTCCTTATTAAGGGCTGCTCTATATTTGAACTCTTATCATACTGTTTACGCTGTTAATATATTCACTCTCCTTAAATTGGGAAAGCGCTTTTTGCATATCTTTTTCTTTGCACAATTCTGTAATAACCGTGATATCTGCGGTGTTATTATCTCTCACCCCGCGTTGAACAATACTGGATAAACTTATCCCGTTACCTTCACAAATTTTCCCGATATTTCCGATAACACCAAGTTTATTCTTTGCATTCAGGGAAAGGTAATATTTATTTTCCGTATCCAGAATATCAACTGTCTGCGCAGTATCATGGTGGTTACATCTCATCATCGGCAAAATGTAATCACTCGTACCAAGTTCTGCCGAAATCGAAAGGATATCTCCGACAACAGAACTCGCGGTAGGAAACTCTCCTGCCCCAGGGCCTGACAAAGTAATTGAACCAATTGGGTGTCCGTCAAGACTTACGGCATTTGTAACGTAATCAATATGGGCAAGTGTAGATTTCTTAGACACAAGCATAGGATGAACTCTTACGTCTGCTCTGTTTTCATCGTCAAGGTACGCTGAGGCAATAAGTTTTATTTTATAACCAAGATCGTTTGCAGCCTCCATATCCTCGGCGCGAACTCTTGTTATTCCTTCTCTGTAAACATTTTCTATTTTAATTCTTTTTCTGAAAGCCAAAGTGGCGAGGGTCGTAATTTTATAGGCAGCGTCAAACCCTTCAACATCACCAGTCGGGTCAGCCTCTGCGTATCCCAGTTCTTGGGCTTCTTTTAAAACATCCGCATAAGAAGCTTTATCTACATCCATTTTTGTTAAAATGTAATTTGTTGTTCCGTTTAAAATTGCTTCTACACGCCGGATTTTATTGCCTGCCAGAATCGTTTTGATAGGCATTATAATAGGAATACCGCCTGCAATTGCTGCTTCGTACAAAATAACTTTATTATGTTCTTCCGCGAACAAAAATAACTCTTCACCGCGTTTTGCCAAAAGTTCTTTATTGGCAGTAACAATATGTTTTCCGTTAACTATTGCGGTTTTAATCAAATCAAACGCCGGCTCAAGTCCGCCTATTAGCTCAACAACAATATCAGCGTCGGAATTTACAACATCATAAGGATTATCGGTAAGAATAGAATTATCAAGCCCTTCAATATTTCTGGGCTTATTAAGATTCTTCACGGCTATTTTTATGATCTCAACCTCCGGAGAATCCTTTAATGTTTTATAAACACCGGAACCTACAGTGCCAAGACCGATTAATCCGATTTTAATTTTTTTATTATTTTCCATAAAAAAAGTTTAACACAAATTTAAAAATTTTGTAACATTACATAAATTTTTCAGCCCAATACGGCAAAGACATAATTGCAATAGCCATAACAACAAGAACAGTTCCTGTCAAAACAAGTGAGGCAAGAGTTCCGTTATAATCTTCAAGTTCATTACCGTATTTATCTTTATAAGTGTTAAAGCACATAGAAATAAGATCTATTGCCCACCAGATAAAAAATCCGCCTAATGTAAAAAGCTGTACAAAACCTATTCTCTTATAGCTTGTATAAAATCTGTGAATACCAAATATCCCTAAAATCCAGCATATCAAAATAGTTTTTACAAAACTTTTCGGATAATGAGGTGTTGTTCTCTTCTTAACTTCAATCATAGTTTCTGCTCCTTAAAAATTATTTTCCGGTTGAGCCAAAACCGCCTGCTCCTCTGTTTGTCTCACTTAATTCCGTAACAACTTTGATTTCTGCCTGTTCAACTTTTGAGATAATCATTTGAGCGATTCTTTCGTCAGGCTGAATTGTATATTCTTCATTAGAAATATTAACAACCGGAATACAAACTTCTCCGCGATAATCCTCATCAATTGTACCGACACAATTTATTAGTGTAATTCCATGCTTAATCGACAAGCCTGAACGAGGTCTGATCTGGGCTTCAAAACCATGCTCAAGTTCGATCTTTATACCTGTCGGAATAAGCTTTCGCTCCAAAGGTTTCAGCGTAACCGGCTCACTTATTGCCGCACACAAATCCATGCCGGCTGCTCCTTCTGTCTTATATTCGGGAATAAATCTGTTGTGAGGAAGTCTTTCTATTTTTAAAACTGTTTTTAAATTTTCTCTTTCTAAAGTAGTTTGCATTAAATTTTTTTCTCCTGTTTTAATTTTAATATAAGTTGATAGGATTTTTCAATATTATTTTTTAATTCTATATCATCATGAGCTTTTTGTGCAATTTTTTCAATAATATTAATAGTATTTTGGGAAGAATTTCTATATATAAACATATTAACTCCGGCACGAATTGCCATCTCGCAAGCGTTTACATCTCCGAACGCCGCAACGCCTTTCATAATCATATCATCAGAAATAATAATTCCCTGATAGTTTAATTTTTCACGTAAATAATTTACAGCATGCCTGCTTAAAGAAGTCGGAATAATCTCTTTTTCAAAATACGGAACATATAAATGGGCTATCATTATCATTTCAATATTATTTTTTATTGCAGCTTCAAAGGGTTTTATATGAATTTTTTCAAGTTCACCAAAGCTTAAATCTATCTCAGGAAGTGTCAGATGACTGTCGGCGTTGGCGTTACCGTGTCCCGGGAAATGCTTTACGCAGGGAATAATCCCGTTTTCTCTGTATACACTGACTGTAATTTCTTCTCCATTTATTACCTCGTCAGGATTATCTGAAAATGCGCGTTCTCCTATAATCGGATTATCAGGGTTCGTATTAACATCAATACAAGGCGCAAAATTTAAATTCAGACCGTAAGAAACAAGTTCCCGGGCAATTTCTTGTGTCTGTTTTTTTAAAAAATCCGGTCCTTTTTCATATGCAAATTTTGCAGAGAGATATTTTTTACCGTGATGAATATTTTCTGTTCTCTCAACTCTGCCGCCTTCCTGATCAATTGACAAAAAAGGAACAATCAAAGCTTTTGATTTAACAAAACTTACAAGCTTTTTAAATTGTTCGCCCGAGTGGATATCTTTTGAAAAAAATATTATTCCTCCAAGCCCTTCTTGCAAAGCCTTTACATAACCGTCACCCTCCGTGCCGAGGATGAACATCTGATATAATTTATTTTTTAAATCCATATCTATGCCTTTAAAAACGGGATAATGAAACTTTTAAGTTCAAAAAGTTTTCCTGATTCGACAACCTCTTCAATCTTATCAAATATTTTCTTTGTATCATCCGCCGGCTTAACGCAATCCGGCAAGACAAGATCATCTGTCTTTTCAACCCCGACAAAACCTTTATTGACTTTTAGAAATTCCTTGTAAGCAGACAAAATTTTCATATCATCATCTGAAATTTTATAATCCTTGCCGATATAATATTTTACATCTTTAGGCAAATGGTTCAAATAAGCAGTTAAGAAATTAACTTCGTCTAACGTTTCATCTTCATTGTACTCCCCGCCGCAGCAAAAATTCCCCGTAAAAGACTTATCTTTCAGAGGTTTTACAGCCGCAGCCCAGAGAATACAACCTGCATAAAATCCTATATAATTATTAATCAGCTCCTCAAGTTTAGGGAAAAGCATTTTAAACTGCATCTTTTTTTGACCGAAATTTTTATACCTATTTAAGTTTCCGTAAGCATATTCTATATTAGGAATAATTGCTGAAATGTGCTGAACAAACCCCGGATCAAACGGCACGCCGCCCTCGAAATTCATAACCTTTTTCTCTCCATCTATTGTAATTACAAAAGAATGGTAACACGAAAAGTAAATACTGGCAATAAGTAATCCCTGATGAATCCCGGACAAAACTTTTTCATAAACTTATACTATCACAACTATTTTTTATAAAATTTTAAAAAAGCCACCACCTGCCTTTAACACTTTATTATTTTCAAAACCGACAATATCTCCATTATTGCAGTTTTAACAAACTATTTAAAGCCTTATGACTTACATTTTTACATTTCATAGTGTAACGATTTATTAAAAGCTGTGTATTATAAAATTTCTTCAAGAATAAATCCCGCACGAAAACACTAATATCCATAACAAACGCATATATAACAAAAGGCTCCTGATGTACTTTTTACATCGGAGCCTTTTTTATCGGAACCATTCACCGGTGCCGATCTTCGAACCCCGCCGCTTACCCGGATCATAACCCCGGGTATTGTATTTTGCTGTTCATTGAAAACAGCGCCCGTAACGTCTCGGGGAAACCCGGCTTTAAGGTTCGAAACTTTTTATTATTTCAGGGTTTATTTTTCCTGAATTTCCAATTTCTTTTTTGTTGTTGTTTCAATTTTCTGTTTAGGAACTGTAATTATCAATAACCCGTTTTTATATTGCGCAACAGCATCTTCTGCTTTAATCGGATTGTCAAATGATATTGTTCGCTGATATTTTCCGTAACGAAATTCACAAGTATGGAAACGTTCATTCTTTTCTTCCTCGGATTTTTTTTCCTTTTCCTCATGGATTTCAGCAGTTATTGTCATAAAATCATTATCAAGTTCAACGTCTATATCGTCTTTATCTACACCCGGCAGTTGAACTTTTACTTTATAGTTTGCATCGTTTTGCTTTACCTCTATTGCAGGCCGCCATACTGTTTTCTTTTTTATATTCAAAGGATTTGCAAAACTGTTTGCCAGAAATGTATCTCTTAAAAAATTATTTAATTCCTGATGTATACTGTCAAAATACAATTCGGGTTCTCTTAACATTAGCTCGTTCTTCATTAACAGCTTCTCCTTTCTTGTTCTTATACATTACAATTTTTCTCATAGGTTTTCATTAGATATTCGTAGCATATTTCAGCTTTAACTTTTATACTTTTGTGCAATAGAAAAATTTTTAAAAACAAAGTATTACAATAAAAGTTATTAATATTGCGGAGAAAACATTATGACAATAAATATGCTGATGTTTGAGTTTAGAGAAGAAGAAAAAAAGTTTTTCGAAAACAATAACTTTAAAGATTACAACATATCATTTTTTACCGAATGCTTAAATGAAAATTCAGTTGAAAAGCTTCCGGCAGATTTGTTGGAAAACACAAATGTAATCAGCGTATTTGTAAATTCGAATATTACTCAAAATGTAATAAACAAATTCAAAAATCTTAGAATAATTTCAACAAGATCGACAGCTTACGATCATATATGCATAAACAGCTGCGAAGATAAAAACATCGCACTTGTAAACGTGCCTCAATACGGTGAAACATCAGTAGCACAATATACAATGGGGCTTCTGATTGCACTTGTAAGAAATATTGTAACAGCAGATAAAATTACCCGAAAACATGAAACATCTAACACTCTTGCAGGCAGAGATCTGCAAGAACTAACATTAGGAGTAATAGGCACCGGCACTGTCGGAGCTGCCGTATGCAAACTTGCCGGAATGTTCGGGCTGAAAGTTATTGCTTACGATGTAAAAATTAAGCAGGAACTCATTGACAAATACGGACTAAACTATGTAACTTTAGATGAATTGTTTGAAAATTCTGACATAATAACCCTGCATATTCCCTACTGCCCGGACAACCATCATATTATAAATGACAAAGTCCTCGCAAATTGCAAACAAAATCTATATCTTATAAATACGTCGAGAAGAGAAATTCTTGATCTTGCAGCAGTTTACAGATATATCACAAACGGGAAAATCAAAGGCTTAGCTATGGATATTGATACTTGTGAAAATCTGTCTTTTAAATGTAAAAGTCTTTCCGATAAGCTTGGTAATACCTCGCTTGAATGTATGGAAGAAGCAATTTATATTGATAAATTACAAAATTACGATAATGTAATTATCACACCGCATATCGCATACGCAACCCAAGAGGCAATAGACACCATTCTTGCAAAAACAATGACTAATATTAAAGATACTATAAACGGAGATAAAATGTGCCGTATTGTTTAATATTTGCAAAGAAACCATATTTTTTGTAGAATCATTTTTGATATGGTTCAAGGTCAAATTTATAAAATCCATTCGGATTTTTACTACATAGATACTGAAACAAATACTTTTGAATGCAAAGTCCGTGAAGTTTTAAAAAAACGAAAAGAAAAAATTCTTGTAGGAGATTTTGTAGAATTTAACAACGGATATATTGAAAATATTCTGCCGCGTAAAAACTATATTTCACGTCCAAGCGTCGCAAATATTGATCAAATAATCATTGTTTCAGCACTCAAACAGCCTGACTTAAATCTTATACAGCTTAACCGTTATATTTCGCTTTCAAAATATTATAATATCCCTGCTGTTTTATGCTTTAACAAAGAAGATCTGAAATTTGAGAAAAGTCTGAAAACACGGATTACACATATATACAAAAAACTCGGCTACAAAATAGTATTTACCTCTGCAACAGAACACTTAGGACTTCCTGCACTAAAAAAAATACTTAAAGGCAAAATCAGTGTATTGTGCGGGAATTCAGGCGCGGGGAAATCAAGCCTGATTAATGCAATAAATCCTGAATTTAATTTAAAAACAAAAGCTGTTAGTGAAAAACTTCAACGAGGCACGCATACAACCCGGCACTGCGAAATTATGAAAATTACAAAGGACACAAAAATTGTAGACACGCCCGGATTCAGTAATGTAAAATTCGATTTCATTCTGCCTGCAGATGTAGATTTACTTTTTGAGGAAATGCTCCAATACAGGGATCACTGTAAGTACAGCGACTGCCTTCACATAAACGAGGACGGCTGCAACGTGCTTGATCACCTTGAAGATATTGACGATTCCCGTTATGAAAGTTACCTGGCTTTTGTTGCAGAGGCAAAAGAATACAAAGAAAAAATTAAATATGAAGGCAAAAAAGTTGAAAAAGCAAAAAAAATTGTGAACAATAAATATGTCGCGAAAATATCCGAACAAAAACGCCAAAAATCAAGAAACAACTTAAAAAGTCAAATATACAAAGAAATAGAATAATAATTATTGAACAGAAAGGTTTCTTATGAAGAGCATAGAAGAATACATAGAACTAATAAACAAAAAATTAGATGAATATATTCCGGAAAATATTTTCCCTGAAGATATCTTCAAAGCAATGAAATATACAGTAACACTTCCCGGGAAACGGCTTCGGCCGATTATGTGCCTTGAAGCGTGCAAAATCTTCGGAGGCGACTACGAAATGGCGCTGCCTACAGCATGCGCAATAGAAATGCTTCATGCGCAAACATTAATCCATGATGATTTACCTTGCATGGACAATGACGACTTTCGCCGCGGTAGACCTACGAACCATAAAGTATTTGGGGAAGCAAATGCTGTTCTTGCCGGAGACGCACTGTTAAGCTTTGCCCCGCAAATTATTCTAAAGTATTCCAAAGACTTAGGCCCGGAAATATTAATAAAAATTATGGAAGAATATACCCGATATGCCGGCGCTTACGGAGTTATAGCCGGTCAGGTGGCGGATATTGAGGCAGAAAAAAATTGGAAAAACAACATCTTCGGTCTTAAACCGGAGGAACTTCTATCATTCATTCATACACATAAAACTGCAGACTTATTTAAACTTTCGCTGCGAAGCGGAGCGATTATTGCGGGAGCAGACGAAGAGGAACTTAATAAAATAACAGAATTAGGCGAAAAGCTGGGCATAGCATTTCAAATCAGCGACGATATTCTTGACGAAACTTCAACATTTGAAGAAATGGGAAAAACTCTGGGGAAAGATAAAAATTCCGACAAACTTACCTACGTAACATTATATGGAATAGATGAAGCGAAAAATAAATTATCTTGCATTCTTGCTGAATGTTGTGTTATGATTAGCGGGTTCGAGAGAAAATCGGCGGTCTTAATAGAGATAATAGAAGGAATAAAAAAGAGAGTAGGAATATAGATGATAAGCATAGTCAACAGCGGATATGAAGTATTAGTAACAGGTTTGCTGTCAGCATTTTTGGCACAAGTAATCAAATTTTTCATATTTACCCTAAAAAGTAAAAAGATGAATTTTAAAATATTTACGACAACCGGCGGTATGCCAAGCTCACATTCAGCAGGCGTAATGGGGTTATCGACATCAGTAGGCCTGATAACCGGTTTTGATTCAATTGAATTTGCAATAGCGATTGGATTTTCACTGGTAACCATGTACGATGCGGCCGGAGTGCGTCGTGCGGCCGGAAAAACCGCGGCTTGCCTAAACAGAATGATGGAAGATTTCTATAAACATGATGTTCAGGCAATCGGGGGAAAGTTAAAAGAACTTTTAGGTCACACGCCATTTGAAGTAATAATGGGCGCAATATTTGGAATATGTTTTGCTATATTGCTCCATGAATACTTACTTACAAATATGATATAAAAACAACAGCACTTGAAATTTAGAGAATATAGGTTATAATAAAATATACTAACATAGAAGTGGCAGATAAATTTTTGTACTTTTATAATTAAATACGGGGACGTTCTGGATTAGACAGAATGTTTAGGTTGAAGCAGGTTGCGAGTCCGTGCGCTGTTCACGGTTATCAACGAGCGAACTAAATTAAATGCTAAAAATAATGTAATCGAAGCAGACTTCACTAGAGCGTATGCTTTAGCAGCGTAGTCCTTTGACGAATAGCTACTCATATTACCCAGCTTGCCGGTTTTATGGGTCCACGATGCAAGACGCAGTACTGTAATGATGGTATCAGTATCAAGCCAACCATCAAAGGTTTAGAGTTTCCTTTAAATAAAACCTAGGGCTGATTTAACGGTTTAGAGACTTTCCGGGATCAGTTGAGCGAATAAGTATCTACACTCGTAGAGATTTGTTTTGATCCATTTTGGACGCGGGTTCGACTCCCGCCGTCTCCAGTATAAAAATGACTACCAATGTAGTCCTCTTTCTTGCTATGATTACAGTGAACAAGAACCCGCACAAGGCAAAGCCTTGTCATAGGGTTCGAGCGTGAGCGAGCTGAGGGCGAAGGCTTGGCGACTGAATAAATAAAATTTATGAAGTCGACAACCGTAGCCCCGTTAAACGCGAGCGAACAAGACCCTCCCGCCGTCTCCAGTTTATTTTAAAATTGAACTTTTTTGACAAAACCCAGCAAAATCAATATTTTACAGGGTTAAATTTTGTCTTGATTTTCTCCTTTCTTGCTAATGTACACAAATAAGCATAAATATGACATTTATGCTATAATTAGTTAAAAGAGGAAAGGTATGAAAAAAGAATTAATTACTAAACTAAGAAAGACTTTTGAAGAAGCAGCTTTTGACTACCAAGGTATTGAATGTTGGTCTGCAAGAGAATTACAAACCTTGTTAAATTATACTGAATGGCGTAATTTTGAAAATGTGATAAATAAGGCAAAAGATTCTTGTAAAACCGCGAAACAAGATATAAATAACCATTTTGTTGATGTCAACAAAATGGTTCAAATAGGCTCAGGCGCAGAAAAAAGCATTACAGATATATTGCTTACCAGATATGCTTGTTATTTAATTGCACAAAATGGTGACCCTAAGAAAGAAGAAATAGCATTTGCACAAAGTTATTTTGCAATACAAACAAGAAAACAAGAAATCCTTGAAGAACGCATTTTATTAGCAGAAAGATTGGAAGCAAGAGAAAAACTTACAGCAACAGAAACTGAATTGTCGCAATTAATCTACGAAAAAGGTGTTGATAATAAAGGCTTTGCCAAAATAAGAAGTAAAGGAGATTGTGCACTATTCGGTGGTCATAATACTGCTGAAATGAAAAGGAAATTAGGAATTCCTGACAATCGTCCTTTGGCAGATTTTTTACCTACTATCACAATTAAAGCAAAGGATTTAGCAACTGAAATTACGAATTTTAATGTAAAGAAAAACAATACTTTATATGGCGAAAAAGCTATAACGGATGAACATGTTAAAAATAATAAAGAAGTAAGAGAGTTGTTAGGCAAAAGTGGAATTAAACCCGAAGAATTGCCCCCAGAAGAAGACATTAAAAAACTTGCTAGAAGAGTTAAAACAAATGAGAAAAAAATTGCAAAGTCTAACTCATTTGAAAAAATATCTAAAAAAGACTAGTTTATTAAAACATACTTTTTATATTTTTTAATAGCAGAGATAAATACAATATCTAGTAGCGAAGCAATAAATTGTTGAAGTAAAAAGTTCGATTTATCGGACGCCGTCTCCAGTAAATATAAAAAAGGCCCTTTAAGGGCTTTTTTTGTGTTTACCAGAAGGTGAGGAGAAGAATTCGCAAATTTAAGCGGGTTGCGCGAGGCGGCAGAGGCTGAAGCGTTTTGGCCGTTGTAATAAAATTACATAAGGCAAAACGCGGAATTGCCGTTTAACGCCGCCGAGAAAGACACGACTCCCGCACTCTCTACTATTAAAATTTAGAGACCTTTTATAATCGCGTTTTCAATAGCATTTTTTCGCACTGTGCAGGCTTTCACTGATTAATGACAATTTACAGTTTGCAAATGTGGAGAATTTTATCACGCTTGCACCTAAATTCTCTTTACGCAAATAAAAAGAGTCCTTTTTATTAAACATCCTGCCAATCAGGTAAAAATAATATATTATCAGGTCATATCGGGTCTAATTAGGTATTATTATGCTAATGCTGGAAAATCTTAATATCAAAATAAACAGCTAAATGCTTTCTATCATCTCTGAAATAGATGAATTTAAGGTTAGTTGGAAACTTCTAGGGCAAATAGCTCCTGAATTTTATTGGAGTATTCTTCAAAAGACGAAAAATACAAAGGAGAATGTAAAAAATATCTGGCTCCATAGCGGCTTATGATAGCAAAGGTAAAGAATTATGAGTTGTATTTGAAACGTTAAAAATTTCTAACTATATCTTTAAAATTCGGATTTTGACTCATTTCTACTAGAACTTCCCCTATTTCATTCTGCGGTAGCTGAATTTTGGGATTTTTATACATTACTTGTAAAAGAAATTTTATAGAGGAAATACTCATTTTATGTTTTTTTACAAGAATACGCAAACATTGCAGCCACTCAACATCATATTGGCTATATAGGCGTTTTTGTACCTCCCCGGTTTTTATCCTATGTGTTTTTATTAATTTTTCGGCATCATAAGTTCTTAGTCTATCAGGCGTAATCCCAAGCATATTTGCAACAACACTTGTTGTCAGAAGCGGTTTGTCTTTTGAAAACTCATTTTTTAATGCCATATTTTATCCTCTTTATTTATTCAATGATATTACAGTTATTAACTTCTGCCTATTTACATGTAGCTATTCATTAAAAGACTAAATAATTATTTCTTATAAACCATATTTACAAATTCAATGTTTTAGTATAGAATGTCCATGTTCTTTGATGAATTCAAATTATGTATGAAAAAGAAATAAAAAAATTTAATAATCTAATTGAAAAAGTTGATGTTGTAAGTTTTGATATCTTCGATACATTGCTTATCAGACCTTATTTATCTCCGGAGGATCTTTTTGAACATATAGAAAAGCGGTACAAACTTAACAGCTTTAAAAAAGAACGTATTTTAGCAGAAAAACGTGCTCGCTATATTTATACGGAAGATGAAGATATAACTATTGATGATATTTATGAAAATATATGTCCTGAATATTCAAATCTTAAAAATATTGAAATGGAATTTGAAAAACAGGTTTTAGCCCCGAATCCTTTTATAAAATATTTTTATGATAAAGCTAATTCTTCCGGTAAAACAATAATTGCAATATCAGATATGTATCTTCCATCAAATTTTTTAAAAACAATTTTACATAAAAACGGTTTTACAAACATAAAAGCAGTGTATGTTTCAGGAGAATATAAAAAAAGCAAAGGTTCTAAACACTTATACGAAGCTGTCATAAAAGAATCAGGTATAAAATCGCAAAAAATTCTTCATATAGGTGATAATTTACAGAGCGATTATTTTAGTGCAATAGATTGCGGAATTAATGCAATATTTCTTGAAAAATATATAGATAAATTTTATAAAACACAAAGCGGCAAAAAATATTCCTTATTATCAAAAAAAATTAATTTCCTTGATTTTAGTATAATTACATCTTTTTCTGCAATACAATTATTAAAAAATTCAAACAATTACTGGTATAATCTGGGCTACAACTTAGGTGGTCCGTTTGCCATAGGTTATACACAATATATTATTGAACAATGCAAACTGAATAATATAAATAATTTATTATTTGTATCAAGAGACGGATATATTTTACAAAAAATTTATAAAATCTTGGCAGGTGAAAATGCACTTGAAAACCATTATATATATGCACCTAGAATATTAAATATAAAATGCTTTCTTGATTACAGAAATAATTTTACATATTTAAAAAATATTTTTGATATAAATAAGGATATTTGTCCTGATTTTAACACTATTCCTGAAACATTTGAGCAAGCAAAAAAACTCTTCAACAATAATATTGCCACATTACAACAGCGTGCAGAAAATGAATATAATGAATACAAACAATATTTAGCACAACTCGATATAAAAAACACAAGAATGGCAACAATTGATATGACAACCGCGGCTTTTTCGTCTCAGGCCTTTCTTACAAATATTTTTAAAGACAAAATTGTACTGGGTCTGTTTAGCGGTACATTTTGTGAAAATACGGAATTTAAATACAAAACATTTGCAAACAAAAATTTTATACAGGATGATATTGCGAAAATAAATATTTTAGAGCTGTTATTTACTGCCCCCGAACTGCCGCTGAAAAGTATAAAAAACTCAAAACCAGTATATAAAACACCTACAAAAGAGGATTTATTCAGACTTAATATATATCCGTATATTGAACAAGGAATTTTAGATTTTGTAAAAACATACAAAGATGTTTTTGAAAAATGTGCAATAAACATCAAAAGCGATGTTTGTTTTGAACTCTTAAATATTGTTACAACATTACATTCGGAAACTGATAAACAATATCTAAAAACAATATGCCATTCAAAAGATATAAATAACAAAAAATTTCAGGCTATTTATTCTGATTTAGAATTTCCGGTTGTTATTAAACGAAAAATAAAAAATTTTCTAATAAAAATAAAACAACAGAGCGGCTTAATTCTTAGAGATAAATACCGGTTAGTAAAATTTTATTTATATGAAACAAGGAGTGTATAATCAAATATGAAAAAATATGATTTAAATTACAAACTATATTATGAAAACTGGCATCAGGATAATGAAGAATCCACAAAAAGAGATATAGAAATTAATAAAGAAATAATCAAATTACATAACATATTACCTAAGGAAAAAGAGGCCGAAATATTGGATATAGGCTGCGGGATGGGTAGATTTCTTCTAACATTAAAAGAGCTGGGTTATAATAATCTGAAAGGTATTGAAATTGCCAAATCACAATTTGATATAGCTGAAAAAACCGGATTAGATATTGAAAAAAAGGATATAATAGAATATTTTGAACATAACAATACTTTATATGATGCTATTTACTGCTTTGATGTTCTTGAGCATCTTGAAAAGGAAAGACAAATTATTTTGCTAAATCAAATGTATGGACATCTGGCAGATACCGGAATTATTGTAATACGAATACCTAATGCATTAGCTCCTACTGCAATGTTATTTCGCTATGAAGATTTTACACATACTATTTCATATACTGCAAAAACAATAGAATTTTTATGCAAAAACAGCGGGTTTCAATATATTAATATCAGACCTGAAATTCAAGAATCTGAGAAACTTCAATTATTAAAAACCAATTACGCAAATATATATAGAACCCAATTCGGTTTTAAAGATATAATTTTAACTCCTAATTTGATGGTTATTTTATTTAAAAATCAAAATAAACATATTTTATATAATAACGAAACTCCTAAAATATCTAATACATATGATAAAGCATTGATTAAATATTATGCAAATCAAGTATTAATAAAAATAGCAAAAGGTAAACATAAACTAAAAGAATAACAAGAATAATTCCATTTTAAATATTGTAATCAACTCAAAACTCTTGCACGATACTGCAGGGATTTTGTTTTAATTCGCCATTATAGAGAATATATGTTATAATTGCTTAAAATAAAGGATTATAGCATGGAAAATGAAATTATAATTTACCAGACTCAAGACGGGCAAACAAAAATTGATGTAAGAATAGAAAACGAAACAATTTGGCTTACTCAAAATCAAATGGCAGAACTGTTTCAAACTACAAAACAGAATATAAGCCTGCATATTAAAAATCTTTTTGAAGAAGGCGAGCTTCCGGAAAATTCAGTTGTCAAGAATTACTTTACAACTGCTTCTGACGGGAAAAATTATAATACCAAGCATTATAACCTTGATGTAATTATTTCTGTCGGATATCGTGTTAAATCTTTACGTGGTACACAATTCAGAATTTGGGCAACACAAGTTTTAAAAGAATACTTGAAAAAAGGATTTGCTCTGAATGACGATTTATTAAAACAAGCAGGCGGCGGAGGCTACTGGCAAGAACTTTTAGAACGTATCAGGGATATTCGATCTTCAGAGAAAGTTTTTTACCGTCAGATTTTGGATATTTATGCAACAAGTACGGATTACAATCCTAATGCAGAGGAAACAAAATTATTCTTCAAAGTTGTTCAGAACAAAATGCATTTTGCGGCACATGGTCATACTGCAGCAGAAGTTATATATTTACGAGCAGACAGTACAAAAGATAATATGGGATTAGCTGTTTTTAAAGGCAAGCATCCAAAGAAAGATGAAGTTACCGTTGCGAAGAATTATCTTGATGAAAACGAACTAAATATTTTGAACAGAATTACATCGGCATATCTTGAATTTGCCGAATTGCAGGCAATAAGACATATTCCAATGACAATGAAAGATTGGATAGCTAAAC
>CALUYR010000004.1 GCA_944325045.1 Candidatus Gastranaerophilales bacterium | reverse complement strand
CAGGCATAAATTATTTACAAACCGGGCATTATGTAATAAAATATAACTTAAATAAAAAGGAGTAAGATTATGCAGGAAATCAAGTGTCCAAAATGCGGAGAAATTTTTCAGGTAGATGAATCCGGCTATGCAGCTATTCTTAAACAAGTACGTGACAAAGAGTTTGAAAAAGAAATTTCCGCAAGAGAAAACCAGTTTGAAACAGAAAAAGATACGGCAATAAGGCTTGCAAAATCCGAAACCGAAAGTAAATTTAAAGAAACAATTAACAAAAAAGATTTACAAATTTCAGAACTTCAATCACAAATTGAAACGGAAAATAATTTAAAAAAAATTGCAATTTCAGAAGTTACAACTCAAAAAGATCTGGAGATTGCAAAATTAAAAGCGCAAATTGATTCGTTTGCGAAAGATAAAGAAATTGCTGTAAACCAAGCTGTCAGCGAAAAAGACAAAGAACTTGCGGAAAAAGAGAAGTATATCGTAAAATTAACCGGGCAAATAGAAACAAATGAAAAAGAAAGCCAGTTAAAAGAACAATCTTTAAAAGACCAATATGAAGAGAAATTGCGATTTAAAGATGAAGAAATTGCGCATTATAAAGACTTTAAAGCGAGATTATCCACAAAAATGATCGGCGAAAGTCTTGAACAGCACTGCGAAATTGAATTTAATAAAATTCGTCCGGCCGGGTTCCAAAACGCCTATTTTGAAAAAGACAACGATGCCAAAACCGGAAGTAAAGGTGATTATATTTTCAGAGAAACCGACAAAGACGGCGTAGAATTTATATCCATTATGTTTGAGATGAAAAATGAAATGGATACGACTTCATCCAAAAAGAAAAATGAAGATTTTCTAAAAGAACTTGACAAAGACCGGCGTGAAAAAAATTGCGAATATGCGGTTCTTGTATCACTGCTCGAGCCTGATAATGAATACTATAATTCTGGAATTGTTGACATGTCGCAC
Source organism: Candidatus Gastranaerophilales bacterium (assembly GCA_944325045.1). GTDB lineage: Bacteria > Cyanobacteriota > Vampirovibrionia > Gastranaerophilales > Gastranaerophilaceae > UBA1221. The sequence goes on along the minus strand of CALUYR010000004.1, from coordinate 17,983 downwards.
AGATTTCCCAAAATGTATGTTATCCGTCCGCAATTTTTTGTACCTATGATCACTCTGCTTAGAAACGCCGCGTTAAATTCTCTGCAATACAAGCAGGAACTCGCTGTAATTAGAAATCAAAATATTGATATATCAAATTTTGAAGAAAGAATGAATGAGTTTAAAGAAAGATTTTCAAAAAATTACGAACTCGCAAGCAGAAAGTTCAAAACAGCTATTGATGAAATTGACAAAACAATTGATCATCTTCAAAAAACCAAAGCCGCACTCATATCATCAGAAGATAATCTGCGGCTTGCCAACAAAAAAGCAGAAGATTTATCCATCAAGCGGCTTACAAAAAACAACCCGACTATGTCCGCTAAATTTGCAGAATTAAATGCATTAAAATAAAACTCTGCAGCTAGCAGAAACTATTGAAAAAAGCAGCAAATACACAAAACATTTGCGGAAAACTCTATGCTTTTTTGTCTAAAATTTTATGATCAGTTTGTTTCTTTTCCAAACCTAACGTCCGCATAATAGGATGAAGTATTAGATTACTGATTTCAGATGCAATAAGCGCAAGGCCGATAACAGTTCCGGCCAGATAACTAAGCTCAACAGCACCTTTTGCTTCTATATATTTTTTAGGGTTATCTAAATTCAATAAATTTTCCTTCAAGGTGTGTTCTGCCTCAGGAGATTCTTTAAGAGTGTCTGATATTTTGTCTAACAACTTATTTCCGACACGTTTTTCTTTTGGCATAGAGGCGAGTTTTAAGTAATTTAAATACTCATCAGCATTTTTAAAATCAGGAATACACTTTTGATTTTTAAGTATCTTTTGAGAAATTTTAAACCCGTATTTTTTAAACACAAAAGGAACCATAGTAAGATATATTCCAAGGCACAGCAACTGATAAAGGCCTTCTTTGGCTGCAGCATAAACTCTTGTTTTTTTGTCAACGCTTTTGTCCATCATAATAAAGGCCGGCCGGCCGGTAGCCTTAAATAGGGATTCAATAGAAACGGTTGCCTTGGTATTTTGGGCAAGATTAACAAATGAAGGATTTGTGAGAATATTAGCAACTTTATCAATCATATTAGCCTCCAATCCTCATTCCGTAATCCGCAAAAACATTTTGTCTGCTGCGGAAATAATCTGTTTTATAAACCGGATTTTTGCCGGAAAAATTCGGAGAATATTGAGGTTTTACAGCCTTCTTGTGGTGATGTCTTTCCTCTGCAAATTTCAATAGCGGAGAAGTTATTTTGTTACAAATTAAAGGAATTACAAATAAAGCCGTGAGACTAACTGTAATCAGGGATAAAGTTTTCTCCACATCTGCTTCTTTTCCTGTAATATTTGCTTTTTTACAAAACGGTTTTACAAGTTTATTGACACCTTTATGGGTTATTATATAAGCCCCGATTGCGACAAGCCCGGTTAAACCTTCACGAAATGCTGTATACTTTCTTGATTTTTTGTCCTGCTTCTTGTCCATCATTGTGAATGTCGGCCGTAATATCCCCTTTGACGCGGCAATTGTCAGTACTCCGTATAAAGCATCGTTGTTTTTTCCAAGTTTATTGCATAAATTTTTATATAATCGGGTAAATTTTTCGCTCATAATAAGTGTTGCTTATACATTTAATTACACTCATATTATAGTACTATTATTTTATTTGTAAATATATAATTTTTATACAATAAAACCTTTTAAGCAGCCATTTTGTTAACGGAAATCCCCAGCGGATTATAAATCGATTTCGGATTCTTTTATAGGGGCACCGATAACTCTCTCCAGTTCAGCCGCGTTCACGTTATAATTTAAAAGATTTGAATAATAATTTAACTGTGCGTTTAGGTAAGTATTTTCTGCATCCTTAAATTCAATTGCATTACCGAGTCCTACCTGATATCTTCTAAACGCCTGATACTGTTGTTCTTTTGCCTGCTGGAGCGCAAGTTTTGAAACCCCGAGGCTGTCATGAGAGTTCAACAAATTGATATATGCACTTTTAACTTCCAAATAAACATTTTGTTTCTGTTGTTCGTAATCAGCGACATATTTTTGGTAAGTAGCCTTAGCCTCATCAACTTGTTTTTTTAGAAGCATAATATTTAATCCTGTATAATTCAACTGAATGCCGGCCTGATAACCATAGTCGCTGTCCATCTGCCGTCCGCCATTGTTGTAGGAGCCAAATGCACTTATATCAGGTGTAAAAGCTCTTTTTGCACTTCTGACATTCAATTCTGCTGCGTCCATCAATTTCTTAGCTGACAACAATGAAGGCCGGGAGGACTCAGCTGTTTTAATCAAATCAGGAAAATTAACATCGTATAATTTGGTATTCAACTTATCTTTAAGAATTACATCTTCTAATTCCGGAATACCAACTGCGTTAGCAAGCTCTACAGAGGCAAGCTCAAGTGTATTTTTCGCTTTAATCAGATTAACTTTGGCATTCCCAAGGTTATATTCAGCAGTTGTCACATCTATTTTAGCTTTTTTACCTATATTATAGTAAGCTCTTGCCTGCTTTAACTGTAACTCATAATCTTTTACGGTATCTTCATAAACAACCTTTTGGACTTCAGCAAAAACCATATTATAATATGCAACTTTTACGTTATAAATTACGCTCTCAATGCTGGTTTCGGCATCGTATCTTGAAGATTCGTAATTTCTTTTTGCCATATCGGCATTTGCTTTAGTTTTACCGAAGTCAAAAATAAGCATATTCGCAGACAACGTCGGCATATAATACATATCGTAGCGCTGCTGCATCATTCTTGCATAGCCGCCGGTCATTGTCATAAGCGTATCATTTCTTGAGTAACTTATTCCGGCGCCTAATGTAGGGAAGTAATTTGACCAAGCCTGGCCAATTCTGGTTTTATAAATTTCCGCGTTGCTTATAGCAGACATAATAGCCGGATGATGTGTTATTGCAAGCTTTATACAGTCCGCAAGAGTAACCTCGCCGTTCATATCAGTATACTCTATCTGGCTGTTTATCACCGGGAACTTTGTTTCATACATGCCTTCGGCTTCCTTGGAAGTCTGCTTTTTCGTTTCGGCGTTCTGCTTGCTCTTTTTACGCTCAAGCCTTTTGTTAACCTTAACTTTTTCAGGCTTAACAATATGAACTTTTTCAGGTTCTTTTTCTTTTTTTGATTTAGCAAAAGATACATCTGTACTTAGTGTAAGAACTGAACATATTAAAACCAAGTATAAAATCTTTTTCATTATGTTTTACATCTCCAAATCTTTTTCGGTAATTTCTTTTTTCGGGAATAAGTCAACAAATTCCTGAACTATCACATAAAATGCCGGAGTTAACACAGCCCCGATAGTAGCAGCGGCAATCATACCGCCGAATACTGTTGAACCTACTGAAATTCTTGAGTTTGCGCCTGCACCGGAAGCAAATATCATTGGAAGTACACCAAGAATAAATGCTATTTCCGTCATCATAATAGCTCTAAATCTTAACTTAGCTGCTTTTATCGCTGCTTCTTTAACCGGCAGACCATGTTTTTCATGTTCTTCTTTAGCAAATTCGACAATCAGGATTGACTGCTTGGCGGCAAGACCTATTAACGTAATCATACCGACCTGGGAATATATATCGAATGACTGGTTAATCATCATCTGGAATATAAGTGCTCCCAATGCGGCAATAGGTGATATCAACAGAACTGCAATAGGAATTGTATAACTTTCATATAATGCAACCAGGAACAGATATACAAATACCAAAGCCATAGCAATAATCACTGCCGTCTGCCCGGAAGCTTCTCTTTCCTGTGCAGAGGTACCTGACCAGTCAAACGTCATATCTGACGGCAGAACCTCTCTTGCAACATCTTCCATTGCGTTCATCGCATCACCGGAACTCTTTCCGGCGGCCTGCTGCCCCTGAATTTGAACTGATTCATACTGGTTATATCTCGATATTGAAGCGGTACCTACTGTTTGTCTAAGTTTTACTATAGATAAGATAGGAACCATTACTCCGTTCGTATTTTTTACGTATATTCCCGACAAATCAGTTGCCTTGTCTCTGAATTGGCTTTCTGCTTGGAGCTGCACCTTAAACACACGTCCATATTTGTTAAAGTCATTAACATAATAAGTACCAAGCATTGAGGATAATGTAGAATACAACTCCTGCAAATCAACATTCTGCGCAAGCGCCTTTTCATAATCTATATCGACTATGTACTGAGGCACGTTTGCCTGAAAAGAAGTATAAACACTTGATAATGAAGGATTTTGATTTGCCGCTGCAACAAGCTTATTAGCCCAGCCTTCAAGATCTTGTGCAGTGTATTCGCCCTGGGAAAGCATTTGGAATTCAAATCCGCCCATCATACTCATACCCATAATTGCCGGCGGCGAGAAAGATACTATTGAGGCTTCTTTAGTATTTGAGGCAACCGCTCTTATCTTATTTAATATTGCTGTATGCGAAAGATCCGTTGCCTGTCCTTTAATCTTTCTTATTACCCACTCTACCGGGCCGATTTTACGGTCTTTATAATCATCTAACTGTATAATTGCAGTTGACTGGTTCGCAGAACCGTTGCCGCCAAATACAGTTAACTTTTCTGCATTTATACCGTCTATGTCTTTTATTTGATCAACAAATTTTCTTGAAATTTCCTCAGTTCTTGAAAGCGATGCACCGTCCGGAAGAGTTATACTTGCAAGAAGCACGCCCTGATCCTCATCAGGAATAAATCCTGTCGAGATTATTCTAAATGAAAACAGTGTTAACGCCACTAAAGAAATATAAAATATAATTACCAGTTTTTTATTGTATACAAACTTTGTAACGTATTCCATATAGAAAACTTCAAGCTTATTAAACATTTCATTAAATTTATTAACTAATACAGAAGTTCTTCTGTTAATTCTCTGTTTAATGTGCTCAATGTGTTCCATAAAAGGAGAATGTTTTTGGTTTTGGGTTTCGTCTTTTTTATGCCCCAATATGTGTGAACACATTGCAGGAGAAAGTGTTAAGGCGCATACAGCAGAAATCGCAATTGAAACAGCAATACAAACAGCAAACTGTTTATACATAACGCCGGTCATACCGCCCATAAACGCAATCGGTACAAATACAGCCATAAGAACCAATGCCATTGCAACAAGTGCTGATCCGACTTCCTGCATAGTTAACTGTGTTGCAATAATTGCCGACTTGCCTTCTTCAAGGTGACGGTTAACGTTTTCGATTACAACAATCGCGTCATCAACTACAACACCTACAGCAAGAACCAACGCAAACAATGACAAAAGGTTTATCGACATCCCTAAAGCTTTCAATGCCACAAATGTTCCCAAAAGCGATACCGGAATTGTTACGCACGGAACAAGTGTTGCCATCGCATCTCCAAGGAATAAAAAGATTATTAATACAACAATAATACCTGTCAATAATATTGTAAATTCTACTTCTTTCATTGATTCATGAATATATTCGGCATCATCTTTAATTGTAAGGATTTTAATCCCGTTTGTAGATCTTGCGTTTAATTCATCAACTTTTTTGTGAACAGCTTTTGACAAGTTAATAATGTTTGCGTCAGGGAGCTGTGAAATTATTACAATAGCAGAAGGCTTACCGTTAACCAAACCCAAGTTTGTATATGACTGTGCGCCCAGTTCTACTCTTGCAATGTCTTTAACCCGAACATTTGAACCATCCATGTTTGAACGGATAATAATGTTTTCAAATTCTTTTACATCTGACAAGCGGCCTTCAGTTTTAAGTGTTAACTGAAGCGCCTGCGGATCATCAGTCGGACGCTGGCCTAATGCACCGGCTGTTACCTGGGTGTTTTGGTTGGCAATTGCAGTCTTAACTTCACTGGTAGAAATATTTAAACCTGCCATTTTCTGCGGATCCAGCCATATTCTCATTGAATAATCGCCCGCCCCGTATACATTAACGTCGGCTACACCTTCTACACGCTTAAGCTCATCTTTAATATATATAGAACCATAGTTTGTCAAATCAAGCTGATTCCAATCACCTGATTCAGGATACAACGTTAAAATAAGCGCACCGGAACCTGATGATCGGCTTATTGCAGTAACACCTGTTCTTTGAACATCTTCCGGAAGCTGTGACTGAACCTGTTGAATACGGTTCTGAACATTCATCAGGTTTATGTTCTTATCAGAACCTACCTTAAAATACATCGTGAGTGAATAACTGCCGTCATACGATGTTGAAGTCATATAAGAAAGGTTTTCAACACCGTTAAGCTTATTTTCCAAAACAGTTGCGACAGAAGATTCTATAACCTCTGCACTTGCACCCTGATAGGAGGCTGATACAGAAACCTGCGGCGGTGTAACATCAGGATAACTCTCCTGCTTAAGGCTAAGCATTGAGATTACACCCATTATGACTATACACACGGAAATTACAACTGCAAATCTCGGATATTTTATAAAAAAGTACAATTTTTCTTTATCAAAAATTTTTGCCATTAATTTTTACCTGCTTCTTCGTTTGTATTTTGTGATTTTTGAACTATTTTTAACTTCTGGCCTTCTGAGGCAATATTTTGAATCCCGTTAACAACAACAGTTGCGTCAGGATCTAACCCGCTTGTAACGACCCAGTTGTTGTCAATATTATCAGAAACCTTAATATTTGTACGAACAGCCTTATTGTCTTTTACAGTCCAAACATAATATCCGCTCATTGCATCACCTTTTGTACATGCCTGCGGAACAGTCATATATTTTACGATTTGCGGGGCAACAAGTTTAACTTTCATATATCCCCCTGGTGTAAGCCACATTTTTGTATTATCAAATGTCGCTCTCATATTTACAGATCCGGAATCTTTATCAATTTTATTATCAACAAAATTTACTTTTCCTATCTTATCATACCAGGTTCCGTCATCAAACTGGACTTTTACTTCAACATCCTTATACTGATTGCTTGCTCTAAGCAGCTTTACAAAATCATCACTTTTCAGGTTAAAAGTAACGTAAACCGGATTAACACTTGCGATATTAACCAAAGAACCTGATGTTGCAGTAACGTAGTTCCCTTCTGTAATATTAACCTTACCAATTCTTCCGTCTATTGGAGATTTTATTGTTGTATAACTTAAATTAACTTTTGCAAGTTCAAGCTGTTGGGTTGCAGCATCAAGTAAAGCTTTATTCTGGTTTCTTGTAGCCAAACTTTGGTCAACATCAGAACGGCTTATGAGATCTTCTTTTACAAGTGCATTTGCCCTGTTCAATTCCTGCTGGGCATTTTTTAATAAAGCGCTGTACTGGTTAACGCTTGCACGTGAATTATTTACTTCTATTTCATATTCCCGCGGATCGATCTGGAAAAGCACCTGGCCTTTTTTTACAAAGTCGCCTTCCTTGAAGTATTTCTTCAACAAAAATCCCGGAACTCTGGCAATAAGATCTACAGAATATTTTGCCTCAACTCTGCCGGTTGCTTCTGCTGATACATTAACCTCTACGATTTGAGGTTTATCTACTTCAACTTCTTTAGGCAGCATCATCATCTGCTTCTGAATCATGCCTGTAATAAAGCCTGATGTTTTGTTATATATAATCGGAACGATTATTATCAATAAAATTAAAATACCCAACTTTTTCCTGGTCATATTGATCTTCATACTCTTCTCCATTTTAAACATTACAATTCACGGTAGAATTTTCTACACATTATCGTAAAATATTCACCCTATGTTGTCAATAATGAAAATAAATTATACATCATATAGAGTATATTCCAGGAACAATATGATGCACTGTTTAGAAACCGCAGGCTTTAACAAAATACTTTATTGAAAATCAAATTTATCGTGCGAAAGTCTTTTAAAAGCAGTTTCCACGCTTATAACCTTTGGTTTTACACCTAAGTTTTTTGCCAGTTTCTTTCGGAAACTTTTAAATGATAATGCGCTCTTTGACTTGTCTAAAAACTTATTTAAATGCTTTCCTGTTAAAAGTTCAAATGAAGATTTATGACCATTTTCCCTGTTATTGATAAACAAAAAATCATCTGTAACATCTGATATCTTTCGTTTTAGCTTATCTAATTTAGCCGGTTTGCCTGTAATTTTATAGTAACCTTGAAATGAGGGAGTATTATTTTTAATTTCCATAAGCCTGCTTTTTCCTTTATTTTATTTCGCTGATAATTAAAAAAACGTGAAAAAATATTTTTGCGGCTAAACAAACAAATCCGTAACTTCAAATCTGTTAACGTCAATGAGCCCTTTATCCGTTATTTTCAGTTCAGGAATAACTGACAGAGATAAAAACGCCATACTCATAAACGGATCCTTAATTTTGCATCCTATATTTTTCGCAGCCTCATCTAACGCAAGAAGTTTCATCTCAACATCTTCATAAGGCTTATCAGACATTAATCCTGCAATAGGCAGCGGCAAATGCGCCAAAGTTTTTTGATTATTGACGATTATCTTCCCACCTTGAGATTTTACAATTTCAACCGCTGCATAGTACATATCCGCATCATTAGTTCCGATAACGATCATGTTATGGCTGTCATGAGCCACTGTTGAAGCAATCGCACCTGACTTAATCCCAAAACCTTTCACAAAACCAAGACCGATATTTCCGCTTGCCTTATGACGTTCGATTACTGCAATTTTGAGCAAATCTTTTTGAACATCTGATACAGCGCATCCATCTTTTATGCTTGCCATTTCAACTGTCTTGTTTGTTATAAGCTGCTCAGGAATTACATTAATAACTTTAATTCTGTTCTTATCGTCCGGAACTTTAATTTTTAAATCATCAATATTGAGATACTTAATGTTAACGGAACCTCTGAGTGCCGGAAGTTTTTCACAAGACATATCAATAACCATTTGCCCGTTTTCAGCCACAAGCTTTCCGTTTTTAAACACCATTGCCGGCTCAAAAGTTTCAAGATTATCAAAAACAGCAATATCTGCCCTATATCCCGGTGCAATTGCTCCAAGATCAGGTATTTTAAAATATTCCGCCGTATTAAGGCTTGCCATCTGAATTGCCTTTATAGGGTTTACGCCAAGTCTGACAGCTTTTTTAACCATTCTTGAGATATGTTTTTTCAAATGTTTAGGATGCCTGTCATCAGTAACGAACATGCATTTCCGGGTATTATACTTTTTCAAAAGCGGGATTAATGGCTCCAAATCTCTTGCGCCGGTTGCCTCGCGAATCATAATATGCATACCTAACCGTAACTTTTCTAAAGCCTCATCAGGATTTGTGCATTCATGATCCGATGAAACACCTGCCGCCAAATACGCGTTTAAATCTTTACCGGATAAATGAGGCGCATGTCCGTCAACCCGTTTATTTTTATCAGTGCCCAGATAAATTTTACTCAAAACGCTGTTATCACAGCCAACAACGCCCGGGAAATTCATCATTTCCGCAACACCTAAAACCCATGGCGCATCAATAAGCAGTGCAAGATCATAACTGTTTAGTTCTACTCCTGAAGTTTCCAAATCCGTTGCAGGAACGCAGGAAGGCAGCATCATATAAACATCCAGAGGAAGATTTTTGGAAGATTCCCTCATAAAACTTATTCCTTGCAGCCCCATAACATTTGCAATTTCATGAGGATCAGCTATCACCGTTGTAGTGCCGGAAGGAATAACCAGTTTTGCAAACTCTAACGGCATAAGCATAGAACTTTCAATATGCACATGCCCGTCAATAAATGACGGAGAAACGTATGCTCCTTTTAAGTCTATTTCCTCTTTGCCTGTGTATCCTTTAGATATTCCGGCAATTCTATCTTCAATAATTGCAATATCCGTTTCGTAAATTTCTTCTGAAAAAACATTTATCAGTTTTGCATTCTTAAGAACCAGATCTGCCGGCTCAATACCTTTACTTACTTTTATTAATTGCTCAATATTTCTCATAAATTTTCACCTTTAAATTATAATAGCATAAATAAAACCGAAAAAACCGGATAAAACTTTTTTCATTCAAACATTCAACATTGTTCTGACGGGTTTTCAGTCGTAAAAATATTGCTAAACTTAATATATTTAACATCTGAAAATCAGCATGTATAATATAGTTGTTAGTATTGAGGAAAAATAAAAAAGATGATTATAAAATTAACACATGCACATATAATAGGTACTGTAATTGCCTATATATTCGGGGTGTTTCTTGTACCGCTGGTAATAAATTTTTCTAAAAAAGAAGGGCTTGTTGATATGCCCAATGAAAGAAAAATCCATAACAAGCCTATCTCACGTATAGGCGGAGTGGCGATTTGGCTTAGCACCATGCTTACCTTTTTATGTCTTGTGTTTATGAGTTACTATCCTGCAGGCAGTCTGCTTTCAGGGATTTTACTTGGAAGTTCCCTAATGTTTCTGCTGGGTTTGGTTGACGACATTTACAACCTGCCCGCTAAATTTAAATTGTTTATTCAGCTGTCGATTGCAACGCTCGTTTACCTTTTAGGAATACAGATAAATACAATACCGTTTTTTGGCGGAATAAATTTGGGGTTTTGGTCTTACCCAATCACAATTTTGTGGATTGTTGGTATAAGCAATGCCCTGAATTTTATTGACGGAGTTGACGGATTAGCGGGCTCAGTGACGACAATTAACTCAATAACACTTGCAATCATTGCTCTTGCTATGATCCCGCCTAACCCGATAATCGCATTGATAGGCTTCATCCTTGCAGGATCCATGCTTGCATTTTTAACTTATAACTTTAATCCGGCAAAAATCTTTATGGGAGACAGCGGGGCTTTATTTTCCGGTTTTTTACTTGCAACAATTTCAATTACCGGAGTTATGAAAGCCGCAACTATTGCAATTCTTCTGCCGTTTGTTGTTTTGGCAGTTCCTATTATGGATATTACATACTCAAGCCTGCGCCGGATATGGAAAGGACAGTCGCCTTTTGTTGCGGATGCGGAACATATCCACCACAAGCTTCTGCATGCCGGTTTTTCACAAAAGAAAACCGTCGGAATCCTCTCCTCCTGTGCTATTATTGCAGGTGCGTTTGCCACTTTGTTTATGGGCGAAAACACTATAAAGCTCTATTTTATCGCAATCGCTGTCGTCGTACTCATTATGCTGTTACTTAACTTCATAAAAGTATTGACAAAAAAATAATTACATGTTAAAATCTCTTTTGGATTTGATTACTCAGTTTTATGTAATTGCGTTTTAGTGTGAATTATTTAAAATATTTAAGTGCAAATTCAACTATATACAAGCCGTTAAGATTTAGCTATTTATAAATCTTAACAGAACATGTATGTGGCCATATTTTAGAGGGAATTAGTTAAGTAAAGGTTTATTAACTATGTCAACAAAAGTAGATGCAATTAACACTTCAGAAAAAAATCCGTTATCAGTATTCGGTTCAATATCGAAAGGCGTAACAGCCGGAGCAATTACCGGCTATGCAGCGAAGTATTTTCTTCCTTTAAATAGTGCAGAAATGGACGATGAATATAAAAAGATTGTTGCAGTTATAAGAGAACAATCAAATCGTGCAAAAGGCACTACAATAGAGGCTATCAGAAATATTGAAAAGAAAACACCAGCCCAGGATGTATTTCTAAAAATGGTAGATTCCGATGTTCCAAGCCCGGACAGCAACAAAGACGGGATTTTAAATCGAATATTCGGAAAACAAAAAGGATCAGCCGCCGGTAAAAAAGCCGAACTTGCAAACAATGCAAGGGCAATTAAAATGCGTAACATTATTAAAAAAGCAAATTTAGGGCCGGAAGATATGAAAGAACTTAAAAATATTATCGCCCAGGTTAACGAAAAAGCGGTTAAAACATATTCGCAATTTTACAATGCATTTAATGCTTCTGTAAAGAGAATTAAAAGACCGGCTATTGCATACACTATTTCCGGGGCTGTTGTTGGATTTTTTGCCGGACTTGCCCATAAGGTTATAACGGCAAACTTTGATAATTAATATTTTTAATTACGTTTTAAAATAGCAATAAAAAACTCTGATAATTGATTTATCAGAGTTTTTTACAATTTTATTTTGAATAATAAAAACTACGCTTGAACTTCTTCAGAACTTTCAGCAGAAGCGGCTTCAGCAGCAGCTTTAGCTTCTTCTTCGGCTTTAGCTTTAGCCTCAGCTTCAGCAGCAGCTTTTGCTTGGGCTTTTTTAGAAAGTTTTACGGTTTCTTTTTTCTGGTAGTTCAAAGTGCCGTCAGCGTTGCAGTTTTTAATAAGATATGCAACTGTTTCAGTAGGCTGAGCACCCTTTTTAACCCAATCCTGAGCAGCTGCAAGATCCAGTTTCATAACTTTTGTTTTAGGGTTATAATGACCTAATTCCTGAATAGGTCTGCCTTCTCTTTTAGTTGTAGAATTAATAACAATTATTCTGTAAGCAGGGTTCTTTTTCGCACCCAATCTTTTTAATCTGATTTTTAACATTTTTTGTTTGTCCTTCTTATTAGTACCAGTACTTATATTCGGAAACACAACCGCCGCTTGTTGCTATTCCTTGAACAAGGCTAAGAGGAATTGCCCGTTCCAACTTCATGTAAGCATAAAATATCTTCAATTGCAAGCTTAATTCACAAAAAACTTAATAATAATTAGTTTATTTAGATTTATTGCTTTCGGCATTGTATCGTGATAAAATTTTTTTATGAATGAGGAAAAATTTAAAATAACGATCAAGCCAATGAGCCAGCTTGATATTGATGGTGTTGTCGAAATTGAGGAAGAATCTTACGGGGAACATCACTGGTCAAAAGAGTCATTTTATAATGAATTATCAAATGAACTGGCCTTTTATTATTGTGCATTTGATGAGGCTGGCACTTTAATAGGCTATGCCGGAGCCTGGCAGATTATTGAGGAAGTTCATATTACAAATATCTCGGTCAAACCGGCTTTCAGAAGAAGAAAAGTCGGAGAAGCTTTGCTGCACAGATTGATTGAAACGTGTTATGAAAACATGGTAAAATATATTACACTTGAAGTGAGAGTTTCAAATAAAAAAGCTATCAACTTATATGAAAAATACGGTTTTAAATCTCTCGGAACCAGAAAAGAGTATTACCAGGATAATAATGAAGATGCATTAATAATGTGGACAGAAAACATTTTTTACGATAAATTTAAGATATTATATAAACAAAATATAGAAAATCTTAAAAAGGTTATTGAAATAAATGAATGATGAAGCTGAAAACATTCCACAGATAAATTACCCTCAAGACGCAGCAGGAGAAGCCGGCCGGCAGCCGGTGAAAAAAAATGTCAAAAAGGTTAAGACCAAACAGCGCCGAAAAGGGAAAAAAAGTATTCATATAGGGATAGGAAGTCTAATGTTAATGGCTTTTTGTTCTTTTCTTATAGTTATTGCGACTTTTCTTCAGCTGGATGTAACACATCTGATTATTCCTGCAAAATTTTGGAGCGGAGGGCCTTGCAGTGCAGACGATTTTATTTATTCAATAAAATACATTCCGCAAATTCCGGTAATAATGTTCATAGTAGGTTTGCTTGGAAGGCGGCTTGGCATAACAAGCGTTATATTGTATATAATTACAGGCTTATTTTTCCTTCCGGTTTTTGCCCTTGGCGGCGGATGGAGATATATTTTTGAATACAGTTTCGGGTATATTCTTGCATATATTCCTGCGGCGTTTATCTTAGGAACAATTCTTAAGAAGGGGTATTCATATAAAAATACGGCCAAAGCTGTATTATTGGCAGTAATAACTATTCACGCCGCCGGTCTTTTGTATATGATGTGCCTGGCGTATCTCAAACATGCCGGATGGGGTTTTGTCTTGAGCTGGACTTCCGCTCAAAGCGGTATAAAAATTGTTTATGACTTTGTATTTAGTTATCTTGCAGTGCTTGTTGCAAAATATGCAAGAATTATTTTGTGGTTTTATTTATAGGCTTGCCCCCAAAACGCCTTGTGATGCGAATAAAGGGAAACAGACAAAAATCATAATTTTTACCTATTGACGGGAATTTTTTTTTAAGCCAAAATGACCACATAACTAATGGTAAATCTGTGAAGGAGAAAATTTATGAAAACAGCTTTTATAGAGGATATTGTAGCAAGACAGATACTTGATTCAAGGGGGAATCCGACTGTTGAAGCGGATGTAAAGTTATCAGGCGGGATTATCGGTCGGGCTGCAGTGCCGTCAGGAGCGTCCACCGGGATTTTTGAAGCCCATGAACTGCGTGACGGCGATGAAAATTACTATTTGGGTAAAGGAGTAACCAAAGCTGTTAATAACGTAAATAATATTATCGCGCCGGAACTTATAGGGGAAGATGCCTCTAACCAACAGCTAATTGACAGCCTTATGATCGAAATTGACGGAACCGAAAATAAATCCAAACTGGGTGCAAACGCGATTTTAAGTGTTTCTCTTGCAACCGCCAAGGCTGCTTCTCTGGCATACGGAATACCTTTGTACCGTTATTTAGGCGGTTTGAATGCCTGCATACTGCCGGTTCCTATGATGAACATAATAAACGGCGGGGCGCATGCAGATAATAATATTGATTTTCAGGAATTTATGATTGCACCGGTCGGGGCTTATAATTTTCAGGAAGCAATAAGGATGGGATCGGAAATTTTCCATACACTCAAAAGCGTATTAAAAGGGAAAGGTATGGTCACATCAGTAGGCGATGAAGGCGGCTTTGCACCAAACCTCAGATCAAATGAGGAAGGGATTGAAGTTATACTTGAAGCTATTGAAAAAGCAGGCTATGACACTGATCAGATAAAAATCTGTCTTGATGTTGCCTCGTCTGAATTTTATGAGGACGGGAAATATACTCTTGAAGGAGAGAATAAAGTATTAAATTCCGAAGATATGGTTAATTTTTTAGCCGGCTGGGTTGACAAGTACCCTATTATATCAATAGAGGACGGCATGGCCGAACAGGATTGGGAAGGCTGGTCAATGCTTACCGAAAAATTAGGCTGCCGCTGTCAATTGGTAGGAGATGATCTATTTGTAACAAATACAAGACGGCTTGCGGAAGGGATCAGGAGAAACGTAGCCAATTCTATTCTGATAAAAGTTAACCAGATCGGAACACTGAGTGAAACTTTAGACGCAATAACGACCGGACGTGCTGGCGGATACACATCAATAATTTCACACCGCTCAGGCGAAACCGAAGATACATTTATAGCAGATCTTGCGGTTGCGGCCAACTGCGGGCAGATTAAAACCGGATCAGCTTCCCGTTCTGACAGAATGGCAAAGTATAACCAGTTAATCAGAATTGAACAGGAACTTGGTGCGTCTGCCAGATATCTCGGATTGCAGGCGTTTAACGGGCAAAAGTAATTCATTTACCGGTACTTGTTATAGGTAATTCATATTTCTTCTTTTTTGTAATATAATAATTACGGAATGTTGTTATATGGAATCTTATCTACAATAATTTTTATAATCGCTATGCCGTTTGTTTTTGCGATCAGAAAACTTATAGGCAAGCCTAATGCCGGTTTGAAAGAAAAATTTGGTTTTGTTAACACTCACTTTAATTCCGGGGATGATGTTATCCTTCTCCACGGAGTATCTGTCGGAGAAGTTATCGCTTTATTAAATCTGGCAAAAAAAATTAAGGAAACTTTCCCTGATAAAAAACTCGTTATAACAACAGGCACCAAAACAGGACAGGAAATTGCTCAGAAAAAATATGCAGGTGTAGCTGATTTTATTACATACTTTCCGTTTGATATTCCAATATGCGTGACAAGGTTTTTGGATAACGTCAAACCTTCAACGGTTTTGATTGCCGAAACAGAAATTTGGCCTTATTTCGCTTATGCATGCAGCAGGCGGAATATTCCCATAATGATTATTAACGGAAGAATTTCCGATTCAACTTTTAAGTCTTACGAAAGAGTAAAATTCTTTTTTAAAAAAGTTCTTAACTACTTTTCCGGGATCTATACCCAAAGCGAAGATGATAAGAACAAATATATTGCAATCGGCGCTGATAACACTAAGGTTGAAGTAATGGGAAATCTCAAGTTTGACGTAAAGCGCGAAAACCATCAAATTGATATAGGACAAGACGACTTTAGGGTTATTATTGCCGGCAGCACTCATTCAGGCGAGGATGAAATCGTTCTTAATACATTCAAAAATTTAAAAAATACTCATAAAGATATAAAACTTCTGCTTGCTCCGCGTCACCCCAAAAGAGTGCCTGATGTGGAAGTTTTAATTAAAAATTGCGGATTAAACTATGGTTTACGGTCAAAAGAGGATAAGTTTACTGATTATGATGTAATTATTCTTGACACGCTTGGAGAACTCGGTAAAATGTATTCAATCTGCTATTTTGCATTTATCGGCGGAAGTTTCAACAAAACCGGCGGCCATAACCCGCTTGAGGCCTCTGTTTATGATAAACCCGTAATTTCCGGGCCTTCTGTTCATAATTTTAAAGATATTTATGGGATTTTAGATAAAACCAACGCAGGTAAAGTTGTCAAAACCACTGAAGAATTTGAATTATACCAAGATAAACTTTTATCAGACCAGGATTTCTACAAAAAAGCATGCAATGACTGCAAAAGCGTTTTTGAGGCTCAGCAGGGAGCGCTTAACTTTGTTATTTCAAAATTGCAAAAATAATATTGACAACTTCCCTAAATTTATTACAATATTATTGTAGGGCGAGGTTATATGAGATTAACAGAAAAACTCAAAGAATACGAAAATCAATTTATGTTTATCCGTTGGGCTATGGGCGGAGAATATGGCAAACTCCGTTATGTAGGATCGGATTTTATCGAATTTGAAATTATTGATACTGCCAGCATGGAATTTAGTGAAACTATGTTTATCCAAAGCGGCCTTATTTTAGAAGTATGCATTGGCGGGTGCGATATCGCAAGAATTGTTGCAGAATTTTCTTCAAAAATTTCTTTGGATAACTAATTTTTTGTTTGATTAATATTTTTGTATGTAATATAATTATATGGCTATGAAAAATGTCAGACAAACAAATTTAAATATCCACAGAGATTCCTGGGTTGAAGTTAACATAGGAAATTTAGCGCATAACGCTGTTGAAATCAGAAAAAATATTCCCCGTGATGTTAAACTCCTGGCTGTTGTAAAAGCCGATGCTTACGGACATGGGTCTGTAATGCTTGCGCCGACATTACTTGCTTCAGGATTTGACATGCTTGGGGTTGCTTCTATTGATGAAGGTGTTGATCTTCGCAATGCAAAAATTACTTGCGATATTCTGGTTCTTGGAGCAGTGCCCGTGTGGGCAGTTGAAACTGCAGTTGAAGAAGATATTGCAATCCCGGTTTTCTCTGAAACTCACCTCCAAGCTTGTAAACAGGCGTTTTTAAGAACAAACAAAAAACCAAAAGTTCATGTAAAAATTGACACGGGTATGAATAGAATTGGAATCGGATATGATAAAGCTGTCGATTTCATAAAAAAAGTTCAAAACTCTGATTTTGTTGATCTGAAAGGGATTTTCACCCATCTTGCGGTTGCAGAAGATCGGGCTGAAACACAAATTCAGATTGACAGATGGAATAAAATAATTTCTCAAATAGATACAGAAGGACTGTTGCTGCATATTCAAAATACAGTCGGAACACTTTGTTATAATATTCCTCTGTCTAATATGCGGCGCGTAGGAATTGCATTATACGGATTGTATCCTGATCTTCCGAACGACGGACAGGGATTCCGACCGGATTTGAAGCAGGTAATCTCGCTGAAAGGCAGAATTGTACATATACATAATGCGGCAGACCACGAAGGCGTAAGTTACGGATTTACATACAGAGCCAACGGAGAAAGAACAATTGCAACTATTCCGATCGGTTATGCTGACGGTGTATCAAGAGGGTTATCTAATAAAATTTACGGAGTACTGAACGGTAAAAAAGTTCCGCAGGTCGGAAATATC
>CALUYR010000003.1 GCA_944325045.1 Candidatus Gastranaerophilales bacterium | reverse complement strand
TTGTTATATAATATAGTTATGAAATATTTTTTCTGTATAATCATTTTTGTATTTATCATAACCGGGCTTTGGGCAATTTTTATTGAACCGAATCTTTTGGTTATAAAAAAAGTTTATCTGCGCAATCCCGAACTCGCAGGAATCAAATTAGTATTTGCCAGTGACTTTCATATTAAGCCTTATGATACATGCAGGCTCAGAAGAATTGTAAAAAAGATAAATTCTTTGAAGCCTGATATAATTTTGCTGGGCGGAGACTATGTAAACGGACATAAAAAGGGATTTTCTCTTTCAGCGGAAAAAATTGCTTTTGAGTTAAGAAATTTAAAATCCGCATACGGAACAGCTGCGGTAATGGGTAATCATGACGGATGGCAGGGAAAGTATGAGGTAATTAATGCATTTCAGAAGTATGGGATCACTGTGCTTGAAAATTCAAACAAGGATTACGGGAAGTTTGTCGTTGCCGGAGTTGAGGATATGCAGACAGCTGAACCTGATATAGAAAAGGCGTTATCCGGCAGCAAAGGCCGATTCGTAATACTTTTGTCGCATACTCCTGATATTTTTCCACATGTACCGCAAGATGTCCGCCTCACTTTATCAGGGCATACACATGGCGGGCAGGTTGTTTTTCCGTTTTTGGATCCGATTGCCGTGCCATCAGAATTCGGGGCTAAATACGCTTACGGTCTTAAGAATGAAAACGGGAAATTTCTTTTTACTTCAAAAGGCCTCGGTACTAGCATTCTTCCTGTCAGGTTTAATTGTGTTCCTGAAATTGTGCTGATTGAATTTACAGACTAGCTGTCAAAGAAAATTGTTTTAGAACAGCACAATCGCGGAGGAAATTATATCCCCTCCGGTTTTGTTTCAATGCCTTTTATCAACTTTTTCAGGTTGAATTTTATTGCCCGGCGTTTACGGCTTAGCGCAAAGACAAAATTTATTCTTCTTCATCTTCTGCGTCATTATCTGTTTTTATTTTATCTACAACCATTTGCGCCATTTCTTTAGCAATAATTCTTTGGGTTGCTTCAGGGCAGTTTTGGAGCATGTTCATCGCGGTTCTTACAGTGGAATCTATATCATACCAGCGGCCTTTTCTGTTGTCGTCAAGACCTGAACCTACTGCATTTATAATATCTTCCACTGCCTCAAATTTTTCATCTTCAATGTTATGTTCGATAATTATTTTAATTAAGTTAAGCGCAACTTTAATCTGTGTTTCATCATCACTCTGCTCTAAAGTTGAAACAGCCTGCGATAAAACCGGATCTTTGTCGTACCAGCGTCTGTGCTGATTTGAGTATTGTTCTTTCATAGTCTCTTCTCCTTTTATATTTCCTATTGATATTTAACCTCTTTTAAATATAACGCCTTTAGTACCTTTTGGATACTGCCAGCCGAGCGATTTTTTTTCGCAAACAATCCGGCAGGCTCCGCATTCAAGACAGTTTTCATACTTGACGAGCATTTTGTTTTCATTTTCAAGCCATTCATAAACCCCGGCAGGACAAACATTTGTACATGGTCTGTATTTGCACGTTAAACAGTCTGCCTCACAAGGTTTTAAGTGTGATTCTGTATCCGGCGTATATTTTAATGTAGAAAGATTTTTATCCAAGTTCATTTTACAATAATACTCCATATCAGCCTGAAAATACTCCACGCATCAGAACACAATCCTCCAATGCCGCGTTCTTTAATGAAATTAATTATAAAAGTCCTGTATAGTTTCCTTTTTGGAACTCCGTTGACAGAAGTAAACATTTCAAAAAATGCATTAATTTTTCTCAAATAAACATCGAGAAAAACCTCTTTTTTGTCATGCATAATATCCATGAGGTTTCTGTAAGCGTAAAGGTCTTTGATAACGAAAGATTTTTCAAGGTGTTCCTGATATCGTGCGAGCGTTTCCTCGCCGGTATCGCCTTTGGTAAGTGCAATAACAGCAGTTTCGCCTGCAATTTTTCCGCTGATCATAGCTAGGTTTGTACCTTCCCAATGCATGTTATTCACAAGCATTGCGGCGTCTCCGGCAACCATAACTCCGGCGCCTGAAAGTGTAGGAATTTTTTTATAGCCTCCCTCAGGAATAAGATGGGCTGAATACTCAATAACTTCTCCATCTTTAATCAGAGGCGCAATTGTCGGATGCTGTTTTATTTTATCCAAAAGCTCATAAGGTTTAATGCCGGTTTTGGTAAGTTCGTCAAGTGTAATTCCAAGCCCGATGCTTATACTTTCTTTATTAGTATAAATAAATCCAAGCCCGAGCTTTCCGAGCATTGAGCCGCCGAAAAGTTCATAAATGCATCCTTCATCATCATTTATTAAAAAACGGTCGTTAATTTTTGCCTTATCAAGTTTTATGACCTCTTTGACAGAAACAGCAGCATCTTTGGGTTCAATATCTTCTCTCAGTCCTATCTGTTTTGCAAGAAGAGAATTCGCGCCGTCTGCAAGGATAACTATGTCCGAATAGTAATCTTCAAGTTCTGTTTTAACACCTATGACTTTTTCATTTTCAACAATAAGTTCTCTTACAACAGTTTCCTCAACAATAATAACCCCTTCTTTTCTGGCTTCATCTGCCATCCAGCGGTCGAATTTTCCACGCATAACCGTGTAACTTACGGGATCTTCGTGTTTGTTTCTGTAAGATACTATAGTGCTGTCATTTTCGCCAAGGATAGTAAATTTATGTTCAATATTCTTTCTTTCAAGAGGTGCTGTTTTTTCAAAATCCGGGAAAATCTCTTTTACCGATTGAGTATATACAGCACCGCCAAAAACATTCTTACTTCCGGAAAAAGCTCCGCGTTCTATTACAACTGCCCGGAAACCTGCACGTGCAATCATTACAGCAGCCGAAATCCCGGCAGGGCCTGCGCCGACAATTATAACATCTGTTTTATTATCTTTTTGCAGTTCGCTCATAAACTCCTCTCTCAGCTTACATTATACAATAAATCTTGTTCATTGTAAAATAGTTAATATGAATATAACTTCGGGCAAATTTAAAGGACAAAGGATTACAGCGCCGGATGAGAGGATTACCCGTCCGACTCTGTCAAAGGTGCGCATGGGTATTTTTAATACTTTGCAGACTATGATTAATTTTGAAGATTCAAGTTTTCTTGATATGTACGCCGGTTCGGGGATTATGGCGCTCGAAGCTGTTTCAAGAGGTTTTAAATATGCTGCCGCAATTGAAAAACATCCCAAAGCCGCAAGTGTTATTAAAAAAAATTATCAAAAATATTCCGGCCACGAATTTGAGCTGAAATTTATACATGGTGACAGCCTGAAAATTGTTCCGAAAATAAAAGAAAAATTTGACGTAATATACATAGATCCGCCTTATTTTTCAGGTGTATACGAACAATCACTTAAGGCGATTGAAAATGTAACATCATCTGTTGTTATCCTTGAACACGTAACCGAAATTGATTACAGCGGCTACGATCTTATAAAACAGAAAAAATACGGTGATAAATTTATAACTTTTCTAAAAAAAGCCTGCTAAATTATTTTTTATCAATAACTTTAATAATATGCCATCCGAAATCTGTTCTGATCGGATCGGAAATTTCGCCGACTTCCATAGAAAAAGCTTTCTTTTCAAATTCAGGAACCATCTGTCCCTTGCTGAAATATCCAAGGAACCCGCCGTTTCTGGCCGAAGGACAAATTGAATATCTCATAGCATAATACTCAAAATTTCCACCATTATCAAGTTCTTTTTTAATATCCATAGCCTCGGCAGCGGTTTTTACAAGAATATGCTCAGCCGCAACCTGAGTATATCCACTCTGCTGTTCTTCCTGAGAATTCGTATTAGGATTCCTTATCCCCCAGGCAAACGCAGGTGATGTTAATAAAATTCCTAATGCACAAAGTCCGATAATCAAATTTTTCATATATGAATAATACTATGGAAACTGAAAAAAGCAATACCCCGATATAATAAATTTTATAAATCAGCCAAAATCAGCGGACTTTTAGACTAAAAAGAAAAAATCATTAATAAATAATCGGTAATTTGTAGTCAGTATTTACGAAATTTATGCAGATCTCTACAGCAAATGTATGATTTTTCGTGATATTGTCAGCAAAATTATCTAAAATTGGTTAAAATAAAAATAAGAGGAGGCATAATAATGTCAAGTTTTTATCCTGGCTATAATCTATCAGACCGAATACAACACACCAAACTTGCACCGGGTTTCGGGGGAATTCCTTCTGCGCGGATGGAAAGGATCGAAACACCGGCTACCGGTGATTTCAAAACGGTTTTTACAGGGCTTGTGGAAAACTTTAATAAAGAATTGAATGCTCCTGATGATTTGCTAAAAGATGCTATGTCAGGCAATACAAATGTAGATATTCATGATGTGATGATTGCAATGTCTAAATCCGAAATATCTGTTAACGTAGCAACTACGGCGGTCGGAAAAGTTATTCAGGCTTACGACAAGGTTATGCAGATTCAGGTGTAATCTTAATATTTATAAAATTAAAATAAAAATCAGCTAAAATAAAAAAACACAGACGGGGAACAAATGGACTTTCAAAAATTACTGGAGAATAAACCTCTATTATATGCAATAATTGGCGGAATAGTATTAGTATTGGCGCTGTTTATAGTTATCGGAATTGTTGCCGCAAATTCAGGTTCAAACGATAAAGGCGGAAAAACAGTTACAGAAGAACCTTTAAAAGAAGATGTTGACCTTCTTACCACGGATAATCTCGGTAAGGCAATAGAAATTCAGGCGCTTCTTGCAAGATACAATATAGCAGTATCAAGAGCCTTGGACGGAACAAAATCAAGACTTTATCTGAAAAAAGGCGACTGCACCACCGGTATGAAAAAATGTACAACCGCCCAGCGCGATGAAGCGTTAATCCAAATTGTCCAAAGCGGGCTTATGGATCAGAATGTCGGGTTGGAAATTTTTGATAAAGGTGACTTTACTTCAACAAAAGAAGATAAAAAAATCAGGCTTACAAGGGCAATTAACGGTGAGTTATCAAGATTAATCAGAAAAATTAAACCGATTGAAAATGCCTCTGTATTCATATCAATTCCTGAACAGACAATGTTTACATCTATGCAGAAACCGGTTACGGCAACTGTTCAAATAGTTATCCCGCCTGGTGAAAAACTTGAGCCGTTAAAGGTAAAAGCTATTTCAAATCTTTTGCTTGGCAGTGTTTCCGGGCTTGAGGCGGAAAACATCTCAATTACGGATACAAACGGCAACGTGTACCACAGTATAATGAACGCTTCTGACGAAATGCTTGCAAGAATTGAAGAAAATGATAAATACATGCAGCAAAAAGTTATGCTTCAATTAGACAGACTTCTAGGGAAAGGTAACTATGTCGCAACCGTAAGTACTTTCCTTCGTCAGGCTCCGGCAGAAAAATACAGTACAACTTACGATCCCGATAAAAAGGCTTCGGTAAATGAACAGTCATTTACTGAAGGTCTTGGAGATCAGACACAGGACAATAATTTATCACAAAATGCCGTAAGTGTATATCTTCCGAACGGCATGGGCAGCGAAAGCGGAAATTCCAGTCAGAACAGAACGTATTCAAGATCCGCCACTGAAACACAATATGGCGTAAGCAAAACACAGCTTAATGAATATTTAAAACCGGGAATTATAGAAGAAGTTTCTATTGCTGTTACATTAGAAAGATCTGCAATTCCTCCTGATACAACATTGGATGAACTTAAAGAACTTGTAGCAAGTGCCGCAGGCCCTAAAGCAGATCCTGACAATGTTTCAATAGCATTTTCAGATACAGTTGATCCGTATCTTGCAGCCGGCCGCCCGGCGAACCTTCCAAAACCGGACGAAAGCGGAAACCCTTGGTGGCTTGCGGTTGTCTTGAGCGGACTCGGTTTGGTAATTGTGTTTAAAGCGGTTTCAAGCAGGGTACGCCAGCTTCAGGAAGAAAATGCCATTGAGGTAGAAAGATTAAGACAAAAAGAAGCTGAACAGGACAGAGAGTTAAGTGATGTAAACATGCGTGCAGCACAGCTTGCAGACAGACAATCCGAACTTGCACAGGGGCTTCTTGAACAGCAGCAGCGCGAATATCTCGGAGCCCGCAGCGAAAGAGAGATGATCGGCGCATTGGAAAATCTTTCTTCAAACCTCTCTGAAACAGACGGAGAAATAGCAGGAGATAAAATCAAGAGCTGGATAGAAAACAACGGTTAATATAACACAGAGGAATTAAACTAAAATGACTATAGAAGGTTTTGATTACAAGGCATTTGCGGAAAATCTTGCAGGACAAGCTACTGAACTTGTCCCGCAGGATTTTAAAGAAAATGAAAAGGCTTATGTGACAAATACGCTTTTGAATTTTTCGCTTCTTGCAGGCGAAGCTTTGTATCAGGATCAGGAAGGTCTTGGATTTAACGCGGATCAGGCCGCATTAATTACCCAAATCATTGCGGAATGGGCTTTCCATAAGTCAGTTGACTTAATACGCTCCGGAATCCCTCAGCAGTTTTGGGATCCGATTATGCAAAAGATTGCCTTTACAATTTTCGAAATTGCAAAACAGACATTTAAACAAGGGCTTCCGCAGGATCAGATTTTACAACTTATTGAACATCACGTCAAAAAAACTTATCTTGACAGTATAGCAGAACTTAAAAACAAAGGATTTATAGATGAAGGTTTGATGGAAAAGGCTTCTGCCCAGTCAAATATTGATACTGTAATGCAGCAAATGCAAGACAGCGGCCAGGTAGAACAAGCCCAGCCGCCGGCAGGAAATACAGCATCGCAGCCGTCTCAGCCGCAGCCTGCCAATGTTCCTGCAGCAGCAAACAGCACAAGCGGAGTTCCGGCTGTTCAAAGCGGGCACTATGAGCCGCCAAAACTTCTCAAGCTGGTAACAGTTGCGCTTTTGCTTAAGAGAATGGATGATGAAGATCAGGTTCAGTCTATACTGGAGCGCTTTGATCAGGAAGATGCCGGCACTGTTATAAAATATATGTATGCCAATAATCTTGAAAGAGAAGTTGATCCTGCTGTTACTATGAAATTTTTGGATGAACTGGCCGAAAAATTGCCCCAAGCAACAGAAGTTAACAAAAAACGTGTTATACAAAGAGTTCAGCATGTTGTTTCAACCGTAGGTAAAAATCGTATGGAGAAAAAATTACAGCTCGAAAGACACAAAGTCAGCCAGTTTGTGTTTAATGCAGTTGAAGGCGAGTACTACGAGATTTCTACAAGAATTGCTAACATTATTGCCACATACCTTGAAAGTGGTGTATAATATAATTAAATCATGATTATTAAAAAGAAAAGATTGAATAATATTCAAGGATTAGGGGAAAATCCGGACGGCCGGTCTGACGTAAATCCGGCGGAAGGAACATTTGTTGTGCAGCAAGATGAAGTTGACAACAATGTTTATGCCCAAGAGTTGCAAAATAGTGATTCTGTAATTGAAAACAGTACACAGATGGTTCAACCGCGCAGTAATATTTTGGAGGGAAATCCGGCAGAGTCAGAGGAAGATATTGATCTTTTTAATCTTGATAATATTGACTTTTCGCAGCGTCAGGAAAGACGCAGAGGGGACAGAAGGCGCGGGTTTCGTCGTGTTGAT
The DNA here is from genome assembly GCA_944325045.1 of Candidatus Gastranaerophilales bacterium. GTDB lineage: Bacteria > Cyanobacteriota > Vampirovibrionia > Gastranaerophilales > Gastranaerophilaceae > UBA1221. Next base: position 14,975 of record CALUYR010000003.1, on the reverse strand, counting down.
GAGAGAAACCTTGTATCTCGCGCAAGAGAAGAAGCTGATTCAATAAGAGAAGCTGCTATGAAAGAGGGTTACGAAGCAGGTCTGGAACAATCCCGGGCGGATTTGGCAGGCCTGAAAGAGGCTTTAGGCGGATTTATTAACGCTAAACAGGAAGTTTTCGAGTATATAGCCCCTGATATTCTTGAAATAAGTGTTGATATCGCACAAAAAATTATTAAAAAAGAAATAGAGCAGGATCCTCAGGTACTTTTTAATACAATAGTCGATGTGTTAAAAACGTTATCAAAGGAGGAAACCAAAGTTACTTTACGTGTCAATCCGGCAGAAGTTAATGAAGTTAAACAGGCTGTGCCGGAACTTTTAAACCTTGCAGGCATTGATACAAAAGTTGTTGTACTTTCAGATGAAGAAATAAATGAAGGCGGGTGTATGGTTACAACAACAAACGGGATTGTCGATGCAACGATTGACTCGCGTATAGAATTAGTAATAAAAGCGTTAAGGGAATTATAATGGCACAAGGCTCGAACAGCAGCAGTAATCCGTTAAGTGAATTATTTTTAGCAGTGTTTGTATTGGCACTACTCTTAATCCTGCTTGTTGAAATGCCCAATTGGGTCATTAACTTTTCAATAAGCTTGAACATAGCACTGGGGATAGTTCTCTTAATGTTTGGGCTGTATGTACAAAAGCCTTTAGAGTTGTCATCATTTCCGTCAATAATTCTTCTTGGCACAATGTTTCGTCTTGTACTGTCAATTGCCTCTACCAGGCTGATTTTGTCAAAAGGCGAGGCCGGAGAAGTAATTCATGCTTTCGGAACATTTGTAACCGGCGGTAACATGGTTAGAGGCGGTGTAATATTTCTTATTATAACGGTTGTACAGTTCATGGTAATCACAAAAGGTGCGGAACGTATTGCTGAAGTTTCTGCAAGATTTGCATTAGACGCGATGCCCGGGAAGCAAATGACGATTGACGCGGACTTCAATGCGGGATTAATTTCTCCTGAAGAAGCTACCAAAAAACGTGAAGATTTGCAAAGAGAATCAAGCTTATTTGGGAGCATGGACGGTGCGATGAAGTTTGTAAAAGGGGATACAATTGCGGGTATAATTATTGTTATAATTAATATTGTCGGCGGATTATGCGTTGGCTGTTTAATGAATCAGATGCCGATTGCGGATGCTGTTTCAAAGTATACTATTTTAACAATTGGTGACGGACTTGCTTCACAGGTGCCGTCTTTGCTTATGTCAATAGCTGCCGGTATTTTTATGACCCGTTCTTCGGCACAGAGTACTTCACTTGGTGCCGATGTTGCCGGACAGATTATGACAAAACCTTATGCATTGTTTTTTGCGGCAGGTTTTTTGTTTTTACTTGCGGTAACCGGGCCGATTACAGGGCTTCCTTGGCTGCCGTTTACTGTGTTTGCCGTAGGGCTTGGAATTGCAGGATTTTCCGTTCTTATCAATGCGGACGTTCAATCCCAGCTGGGTCAATTAGAAAATGTTCGGCAAAATATGCAGGATCTTGTTAACCCTAACAGAATGTACGAAAGATTGGGTGTTGACGTATTAAGCTTGCAGGTCGGCTCAAATCTGCTTGTAATTGCGGATCCTGATCAGGAAGGTCAATTACTTGCAAAGATTGCGGCCTTACGTCAAAGAGTTACTGATGAACTCGGGTATATTATTCCGAACATAAGAATTATGGATTCATCTGCATTGGACGCAAATGAGTATCTGCTTGCTATCCGCGGAAATACTGTTGCAACCGGCTATGTTTATCCGGGAAGAGTAATGGTCATTGCAGATCAGTGGGACGCTGTTAAAAAAGAGGTTCCGGAAGATGCCATAATTGGTATTGATCCTACTTACCAGACACAGGCTTACTGGATTAAACCGGAAGATGCAAAAACCGCCCGGTCTGTTACTGCTGTTGACAGTACTGACGTTATTGTTACTCACTTGCAGGAATGTGTCAGAAAACATGTTGATGAAGTTATGACAAAAACCGATGTGCTTAAGCTTATGGAACTTGTCAGATCCCAGGATCCGACGCTTGTTAATGACCTTGTTCCGACAATTATTTCAACAAGTGACTTAAGAAAAATATTTGTTAATCTTATCAGGGAAAAAGTTTCTATCAAGGATATTATATTTGTATTTGAAAGACTGTGTGATTACGCAAGATTTTCCAAGGAACCTGATATATTATCCGAGAGATTAAGGGCAGCATTGGGTCGTCAGATTTGTTTGTCAAATGTCAGCGATGATAATGTTTTGTATGCACTGACACTGTCGCCTGACTGGGAAAAAATTCTTGATGACAGCTGCCAAAGAACAGAGCTTGGAACTATGTTTTTATTGAATCCTATGCAGGTTCAGGAACTAATTGAAACAACGGCAAATACATTAATGCGGGCTCATCAGGCTTGCGGCCAGCAGCCGGTAATACTTTGTTCTCCAAGAATAAGACTTCCGCTTTATCAACTTCTTGAACGGCATATTCCGACTATTGTCGTTATTTCTTATTCCGAACTTATTACGGATATTAAGGTTGAGGCTGTTGATACTATAGGCGAAAGTTATACGGTAAGTTAGTATGATTAAACAATTCTGTTTATTGCTTATAAAAATTTATCAGTTTTTCTCAAAATATACTCCGCCGGTTTGCCGTTTTACCCCGACGTGTTCGGAATACACACGGCAGGCGATTATAAAATACGGTGTTTTAAAAGGCGTATGGCTTGGGGTTAAAAGGATTTCCAAGTGCCATCCCTGGCATGAGGGCGGTTATGATCCTCTGCCGTAATTCTACGTCGGCATTGACGTATTTTAAACGCATTTGCTAAGTTATATGGATATTCTCTTAAATTTTTTATAGTATAATTATATTAACAATTCTAAAGGAGCCAATAGTTGTGAATTTATCAAGACTTTTTGATATTGGAAGAAATCTTTATGCATTACCGGCGTATAATAGTAATTCCGGGTTAGCCCCAATCCCTTTGCGGTATTTTTTCGAGCTGACATACAGATGTAACCTGCAATGCCCATATTGTTATGTGGGGTCTGACAGGCAAAAAGATGAACTTACAACTGATGAATGGTTTAAGATTATTGATCAAATCCCCAGGTATTCATTTGTGACACTTGTCGGCGGAGAACCGCTTATCAGAAAAGATTTTATAGATATTCTTATGCGCACTTCCAAAAGAACTTTCGGGAAGCTTAATGTTGTTTCAAACGGTATTTTGATTACAGACGAGATTATTGATGCTTTTATAAAGAGTAAAATGATGCTTTTATCCGTGTCCCTTGACGGTTACGGAAAAAATCACGACAAAAACCGGGCAAAGGAAGGTATTTTTGACAAAATTACTGCAAATTTTGAGAGGATGAACAGCCGTTCTAAAAGACCGTTGATTGATATCAAAACTATTGTTCTTGAAAATAACCTTGATGATATTGTCAAGCTTTATAAAATGTGCGATGAGATGAAATTTAATTTTTTATCTGTTTCGTTTTTACGTAACAATAATTTGAAGCAAAATTCCGTATTATTTGACAGTTTTGTTCCGGAGTTCAATGCGAATTATCCTATAGAAAAGTACTTTGATATGGAGCATTTTAAAGAAGTCTATCGTGAATTGATGTCACTTTCAAAGCATTCAAAAGTCAAGATAAGATTTTCTCCGAAGTTTGAATATAATAAAGACCCGCTGGCCAAGATTGAAGAATTTTTTAATACCCCGCCTGACAAGCCGGTAAGTGAGATATATGAACCTTGCAGATATCCGTATTCAAATATGATGATAACACCTTCCGGAGATGTTTATCCTTGTCTTTCGCAAAAAATAGGTAATGTTCGCGAAATGTCTGTAAAAGAAGCGTTTAATTTGCCGCATTACAGATGTTTCAGGAAGAATTTGAAAGCTGCAAAAGTTTTTGGTGCCTGCCAGATGTGTTGTGAACTTTGTGTCAAATAGAAGAACTATCCGGAAATAATATAGACTTATGTTGAGAATTTTTCGGATCAAAATCATAGATTTTGGCAGAAGTAATCAAACAAGTTCAGTGTAGTAATTGAGGCCTTTTCAGCTGAATTTTGCATAAGGCCGGAAAGCAGATGATTTGATTGAAATTTAAAATGTTTCTATAAGATTAGGATTTTTAATCACATCAATAACTTTTAGTCCGCGGAATTGGGATATTTGTTTTATATTGGAATTGTTCTTTGAATTTTCGCGTGCAAGGATTGCGCCTATGATGGCTTCCAACTGAGACATAGGCATCATGTTTGCCGGCAAGTCTATTCCCCATTCGTTTATTAGTGCTTGTTGTAAAAATTTGCAATCAGCAGGCGAGCGTTCCAGAAAACAAGAGTTCAGGTGCATGCTTTGCCGCGTAAGGTAAATTTCAAACCTGGAAACATTTATGCCTTGTTCTGTCAGAGACTTAAAGTATTCGCTGCCGCGTGTTGCGTAACGCTGTGTCCAGTTGTCTTGGTTTGGGATATGAGGGTTTGTTGAAACAAGCTGGTATGGCTTCGAAAGTACACGCCACTTTCCGTTAAGCATTGTCTTGTCCCAAGGAAGTGATGAACATATTTCAGAATTTTTTAATGACGAAAAATTTTCGAAAAAATAGATGATATCATTCATTTTGTAAAGCTTGTCAATTAAAATGATATCTCCGCTTTCTTCCATTACAGCCACGCCTGAATCCATGCTTGAGCCGGCGCTTAAGGATAAGCCTATGTAATATTTCATAATAATTTTCTCCGTTGGGACTTGTAATTTTCGTAATATCGTTTATAATATAAATGGGCGGGCGGACTGCAATCCACCCTTTAAATGCCCTTAGTTGGATTTTAGGGTTAGTATTATCGCCAAGATAATTACTAGCTCTATTTGATTAATTACCACTTTATCACCTCCCTTCTTAAATCTTTACTTTAAAATGGCAAGATTTTTACATTGGGAGGTGCCGGGCATACCCGAAATTGTTTACTCCATCAGCTTTGTCATAATCAGCGGGCCGTCATCTGTTGCGACAACTGTATGTTCGAAGTGAGCGGAAGGTTTTTTATCAACAGTGCTTACTGTCCAGCCGTCAAGCCCTACGGAAACTTCATCACCGCCCATGTTCAGCATCGGCTCAATTGCAATTCCGTAACCCTGCTTGATAGGTGTTTTGTCACCTACTCTGTAGTTGTAAAGGAACGGTTCTTCATGCATAACGTGTCCGACACCGTGTCCGCCGTATTGTCTTACAATTCCGTAACCGTATTTAACTGCAACATCTTCAACTGCGCCTGATATATCATCAAGAACATTTCCCGGCCGCATTTGTTCAATTCCGGCATACAAAGCTTCTTCTGTTGCTTTCATAAGCCGTTTAATGTCGTCGCTAACGTTGCCGACTGCATAAGACCAGGCACTGTCTCCCACAAGCCCGTGGAAAGTTGCGCCCACATCAATACTTATAATATCGCCGTCTTTTACTGTAATGTTTTCAGACGGAATTCCGTGTACAACCTGTTCGTTTATTGATGTACAAATGCTTGCCGGAAAACCGCTGTATCCTAAAAAAGTCGGAACAGCATGGTTTTCTTTAATAATTTTCATTGCAATATTATCGAGTTCTTTTGTGCTTATGCCGGGTTCTACGACTTTACGCATTTCCTGGTGTACCAGGGCTACTATATGGCCGGCATGGCGCATAAGTTTTATTTCTTCTCTGGATTTTCTATTAATCATTTACTACCTTCAATAATCTTTCCCATACTTCGGAAATTTCACCGTTCGCGTCAATTGTTTTTAAAACACCTTTATTTTTATAATAATCAATTAACGGAGCTGTTTCATTAAAGTATGTGTCAAAACGAGATTGGGCAACCTCTCTTGTATCATCTTTGCGCTGGGTTAATTCTGTTCCGCATTTGTCGCAAAGCCCTTCTTTTTGAGGCGCTTTAAATGCTAAATTGTAGATTTCTCCGCATTTCGGGCAGGATCTGCGGTTAACTATTCTTTCAACGAGAATGCTTGTGTCAATGTCAAAGTAAATTGCTTTAAACGAAGATTCGATATTTTTATCAATTTCAGCATTCATTTTTTCCAATTCTTCTGCCTGCTCAACGCTGCGAGGGAAACCGTCAAGGATGTAGCCGTTTTTACAATCATCCTGGGATAATCTGTTTTTGATGATTTTTGTAACGAGTTCTACCGGCACAAGCTGGCCTTTATCAATGTATGATTTTGCTTCTTTCCCGGCTTCTGTTTCGCCTTTAATTTCAGCTCTTAAAAGCGAGCCTGTATCAACGTGCGGAAAATTAAGATATTCTGATAATTTTGCTGTCTGGGTACCTTTGCCGCAAGCCGGCGGTCCTAAAAAAATAAGTTCTTTTTTCATTTTATAAACTTCTCCTCTTTTATCTTCACCTGAAATTATCATACATCAACTGTTTTGCAAATTCAATAAGGCAAAATTATTTATATTATTAAGAAAATATTTACATTTTTTAAATTTTTTTCCGCAATAGTCAATTTTTGCAGTGAAAAATTTTTTACATAGATAAGGGGAAATATTTAAGGAGAAAATATGGGGATAGGTAAATTATCACGGGTAATTTTCAATATTGCCAAAAGGAAGAGTTCACCGGCCGAGTTATCTGGTGTGGTAAATCAGCTTACTAAGGCAGAAGGGAAAAGCCGTGAGGTATTATCAGGAGTTTTAATCCCTAAACAAATTCGTACTATGCTTAAAGACGCCGGATTATCTAAGCCGGTTTTAGAGCTTGGTTATAATTCGCATGCCGGTTCTGTTGTTGCCGGAGTTAAGGTAAGAGACGGGCGGAAAACAGTTCTCGCATTTGCTGCCGGTTTGGATAAGACAAGAGGTTCGGCGCCAATTCTTCAAATCCGCAGCAAGGCTTTTAACGGCAGTGAAGAGGTCTCAGGGGTTCAATTTTTGATGAACCCTAATGCGCCGTTAAATTCTTCCGGCAATGTTATACAAGCTATGACAAAAAGAAACGGCGTTTTAGGTATTCAATCCGAAATCGGAAATGCCCATATTATGAATTTTAATGTAAATATTGAAGGTATCAGGCAGTCAGCTGCAGCACAATTGCTACCGAATTCAGCCATTGATGAGGCTTGCGTGTTAGAAATATTTAAAAAAATTCAAAAAAGGGGATTTAAGGCTGAATTAAAACATACGGGCGAAAAGTTGACTGATTTTGTTGCAGGAGCTTCAAACGCCGCGCAAAGTTCTGCCGGGCTGGAACTCAGCTATGGCGGGAAGATTGCTGTAAAGGCAAAATCTGTTGTGGAAAAGTGGAAAAAGGTGTTCAAGTATTTTTCTCTGAAAAACTCTAAGAAGATTACAACACTGCCCGAGCCTGTTGTTAACAAAGCTGCCGGAGATGCAACGCCGGAAGCTTTGCAGAAAAACCTTAACTCTGCCCGGATCAAGAAGAGTAAAATCCGGACTGCGGATCCGAATGAAAATGGGCCGGTTGTCCATTACGGAAAGCATAAAGTGAAACGTTATTTGTACCATTTGACTTCCGAAGAAAATTATCAAAAAATTCTTGAATCAGGTAGGTTGAAAATTTCCGAAAATGATGAAGTATTAGAATATGGCGGTGTTTTTATGACCGATCTTCATAATTTAACAAAACGGTGGAGGGCCTCAAAAGACTGGCTTTTTACTGACAGAAACCCTGATGGAGGAATATATTTATCACTTGCTCTGTTGCTGCAAGCTGTAAAAAAAGGTAAAAAAATAGTTTGCCTTCGAATCCCGACCAAAAATCTTAACCATGACTTGCTGAAAATCAGAAGTCAGAATAGATTAGCCAGAGGTGAGCAAATATTTGATCCGACTGAACATCTTAAAAAAGGTGCGCCGGCAAAAGATTCAAGTCTATACAAAAAACGTAAGGAGGCTATAGAATATATTTATCAGGAAGATATTCCGTTAGATAAAGCAGAACTTGTCGGGATGGCAGATATTTCGAATATATCTTTTGCTGAAATTGTAGAGTGGCCAAGACTTCGGCAGAATAACGAGATTAAAGCCGTATTAAGAAAACTGTTCGAAGGGCAGCCTGAACAGAAAGCTATTGACGCTATGGTATAAAATTCTGTAATTTCTCTTATGTTTATGCTATAATCTAAACTATAGCGAAATATAAACAGGGAAAGAATTATGATTACAACAAATAAATTAACCGTAAAATTCGGAGCTCAAACACTTTTTGAAAATGTCAGCATAAAGTTTTCCCCTGGGAACTGCTACGGTGTAATCGGAGCTAACGGCGCAGGGAAAAGTACTCTTTTAAGAGTTATTTCAGGAGAAGTTGAACCTACATCCGGCGAAGTTCATATAGGAAAAGGCGAACGTATTGCTGTTCTTAAGCAAAACCACTTTGAATTTGATAATTATAAGGTTATTGATACTGTAATTATGGGTCATAAAAAACTTTATGATCTTATGCAGGAACGTGAGGCTTTATATGCTAAACCGGATTTTAATGATGAGGACGGAATAAGAGCTGCCCATCTTGAAGAAGAGTTTGCCGAACTTGACGGCTGGCAGGCTGAATCTATGGCGGCTTCATTATTGTCAGAACTTGGAATCCCTGATGAGTTTCATTATGCTATGATGAGCGAGCTTTCGGGAAATGAAAAAGTCCGAATCCTTCTTGCCCAGGCTTTGTTCGGTAATCCTGATATTCTCCTTCTGGACGAGCCTACAAACCACCTTGATTTAACAACTATTGAGTGGCTGGAAGAATTTTTGATTAATTTTCAAAATACGGTTATTGTTGTGTCCCACGACAGAGAATTTTTGGATAAAGTGTGTACGCACATTGCCGATATTGACTACAAAAATATCCAGCTGTATACAGGAAATTATTCTTTCTGGTCGCAGGCCAGCCGTCTGATCCAAAAACAAAAAGAAGAACAAAATAAGAAAACCGAAGAAAAAATGGAAGAATTAAAAGCCTTTATTGCAAGGTTTAGCGCAAATGCCTCCAAGGCTAAGCAGGCAACTTCAAGAAAAAATATGCTTGATAAGTTATCTCTTGAAGAAATTAAACCTTCCTCCAGACAATATCCACGGATAAGATTTACTTACAATAAAATTCCGGGCAGAGATGTTCTTCAGGTTAAAAACCTTAACAAATCTGTTGACGGCGAACAGTTGGTTAAAAGCCTTTCGTTTGAGGTCAATCAAGGGGAAAAGATTGCTTTTGTATCAAAAAACCCTCTTGCAACAACAACTCTTTTTGAAATGATTTCCGGGAATGTTAAGCCTGATTCCGGCGATATTCACTGGGGGGTTACTGCTACTTACTCTTATTTCCCTCAAGATAATACCCCGTACTTTGATAACGATAAAACCATTATGGAATGGCTGGCTCAATATTCACAAGACCAGCATGTAAACTACTTGCGCGGATACCTTGGCAGAATGCTGTTTTCCGGTGAAGAAGCCGATAAAAAAGTCCGGGTTCTTTCCGGAGGAGAAAAAGTGCGCTGTATGTTCGCAAAAATGATGATTGCTGAATCTAATATTATGGCCTTTGATGAGCCGACAAACCACCTTGATCTTGAGGCGATTACGGCTTTAAATAACGCGCTGATTGATTATACAGGAACGGTTTTGTTTACATCCCAGGATTATCAGTTCATCCAGACAATCGCAAGCCGCATTATCGAAATTACTCCGTACGGATACATAAGTTATAACGGAAAATATGAGGATTTTCTTAAAGACGAAAATGTTAAAAAGCGTCGTGAAGAACTATATAAAACTAATAAAATCGCTGCTTCTAAAAAATCCTGATTACTTGGATAATCGTCTTTGATTTCACATAACGTCAGGAAAGATCAATACACTACAGTTTAAACTATAATTTCTACGGATATTTATCGAGAGTATATCTGCCCTGACAAAGTTTTCTGCAAATGCGTAGTTGTAAAATGGGTCAACATCAATGAGATCCGCCTAAAATGATTCTTCGCAGTGGTATGGAACAGCCGGGAAAGTTTTATTTACTGCCGCATTCCTTAATTATACCGGTTTTCATTCCGGTAGACAGCCCCTGGATTTGAGAAATATCCCCGGAAGCCCAGATTTTTTTATTATTCGAAAATCTGCATGCACATTTATACCGGTTGTTCGGATACATAAAGCAGGTTGCGTTAGCGTTTCTCTGCGGGGTTTCTCTAAAAAAACTTTTCAGATCCTTATTTATTACAACATCAGCCGCATAAGCAAGATTTATTCCCAAACCCAGTAAGGTCAGCGTAGATATTAATTTATTAATCATAACTATCCCTCTGTCGAATTATCAAGCAAACTTCCCTGCTCAACATTTGCATTGGCTTCGGCCTCAGCTTTCAGATTATCCTTGATAATTGTTTCGTCATTATCAGGGTTCACAATCTTGTTAACCGAGCAAACAGTATCGTTATCTGTCAGGTTTTGCGCGCGAACACCGGTTGCCGGACGTCCCTGGCATGAGATAGAACCGGCATTTAACCGTGTAACTACGCCGTTTGCTGTTACCATCATAATATCGTCGGTATCTTTTACTATTGTTAGTGCAACAAGTCTTGAAGATGCTGTTTTGAACTTAGTTGCAATTAACCCTAACCCGCCTCTGTTCTGGCTTCTGAATTCTGATAATTTTGTACGTTTCCCAAAGCCGTCTGATGTTACAACAAGCAGGTCAGCGTCGTAATCTCTAGGTACAATGTCACAGCCGATAATTTCGTCACCTGTTCTTAACTTCATTGCAGTAACGCCTCTGGCACTTCTTCCTAAAGGTCTTAAGTCCTCAATCGGGAATCTTATTGCCATACCGCAGGATGTACCAATAATGATTTCATCTTTTGCAGTCGCAAGTTTTACCCAGCATAAGCTGTCGCCTTCTTCAAGCCCGATTGCTATAATTCCGTTCCGTCTGATATTTGTAAAGTTATCCAGCTCAATACGTTTAATGTAACCTTTCTTCGTAAGCATAATCAGGTTAAGTTCATGTGAGAACTGGCTTACCGGAACAACTGCCGTAATCATTTCATCCTGATCAATAGGAAGAACATTTACTATTGGCAGTCCTTTAGACTGGCGTCCGCCTTCAGGGAAGTCGTATACATTCAGGCTGTAAACAGTTCCCTTTGATGAGAAGAACAATACTCTGTCATGCATCATTGCTGTGAAGAAATGCTGGATATCATCATCTTCTTTTGTCTTAATTCCTGATTTGCCGCGTGTTGCACGGTTCTGGCGCTCAAACGTGTCAAGTGAAATCCGTTTCAGATAACCCTGATGCGTAATAAATACTGCCATAGGAGTGTTTGGTGTTAAATCTTCAATTGTTACTTCTCCCTGGTCAGGAATTATTTGGGTTTTACGGTCGTCTCCGTATTTTTCTTTATCTTCAAGAAGTTCTGTTTTAATTATGTCAAGAATTTTCTGTCTGCTTGCAAGAATATCTTCATATTCGGCAATCTTTTTCAGTAACTCGTCGTATTCTGCCTTAACCTTGTCTTGTTCCAATCCGGTTAATCTTCTTAACTGCATTTCCAAAATGGCGTTAGCTTGGTCAACATCTAGTCCGAAACGACTCATTAATCCTTCACGGGCTTCGTCTGTTGTTTTGGAATTTTTAATAAGTTCAATAACTTCATCAATAGAACCCAGAGCAATGATCAATCCTGCTAAAATATGGGCACGAACTTTTGCTTTTTTTAGGAAGAAAATAGTTCTTCTCGTAACAATTTCAACTCTGTGTTCAACAAATTCGTTAAGAACTTCGTATAAGTTCATCAGTCTAGGCTGTTTGCCGCACAAAGCAAGCATATTTACGCCGAAAGTTGTTGCAAGCTGCGTATATTTGAATAAATTATTTTTAACAACATCTGGCTTTGCGTCTCTCTTAAGCTCAATAACAATTCTCATTCCGTCTCTGTCGGATTCGTCGCGGATATCGGAAATGCCGTTAATCCTTTGATCCTTAACGAGTTCGGCAATTTTTTCAATAAGCATTGACTTGTTGACCTGGTAAGGAATTTCTGTAACAACGATTGCCGTTCTGGACTGACGGCCTGCGCCGCCGGCTATTTCTTCAAAGTTAGCAACAGCCTGCATTTTAATAGAGCCGCGGCCGGTTTCGTAAGCCTGCTTAATGTCATTTAATCCTACAATGGTAGCGGCTGTCGGGAAATCCGGGCCTTTGATGTATTCCATTAATTCTGCAACAGTAATGTTCGGATTGTCAATCAGTGCAACTGTTCCGTCAACAACTTCCGCGAGGTTATGCGGAGGGATATTTGTTGCCATACCAACAGCGATACCGGAGCAGCCGTTAAGCAGCAGCATAGGTAATCTTACAGGCAAAACAGAAGGTTCTAAAAGTGATCCATCAAAGTTCGGTTCAAATTCTACTGTTTCGCAATCTATATCAGCAAGCATAGACTGGGTAATTTTGTGCATACGGGCTTCTGTATAACGCATTGCCGCAGCGCCGTCACCGTCAACTGAACCAAAATTCCCGTGCCCGTCAACGACGAGGTATCTTGTGTTAAAGTCTTGAGCCAGACGTACTAGCGCTTCATATACTGAACTGTCGCCGTGAGGGTGGTATTTACCGAGAACTTCACCAACGATACGGGCGCATTTCTTGAACGGTTTGTCAGGAGTCATGCCCAGTTCGTTCATAGCGTAAAGAATACGTCTGTGTACCGGCTTAAGACCGTCTCGTACATCAGGAAGTGCTCTGCTGACGATTACACTCATTGCATAATCAATATAACAGCGCTTCATCTCTTCTCTTATGTTAACCGGAACAATTTTACCGTCTTCAAATATATTTTGCTGACTCATACTTTTTCATCCTCATTATAAAAATGTTATCAACAAGGGCGCAAGTCTATGCTTTCCCCTGATGTCTGGTATTCTTACCTATATCATAGCACAAACATTCTGTTTTTTGTAATTTTACATGAAACTTTACAAAAACGCTTAAAGCTGAAGGAGTTTGTGTTATATTTTGCGGGATTAAACCATTTCCGAAGCCATATATGAGCTTCTTACAAGCGGATTAATCCGGTAGTGTTTTATACCGGCTTTTAGTGCAAGGCTTTGCAAAATTTTAAATTCATCAGGTGTATAATATTTTGCGACCTCGAGATGTTTTTTGGAAGGCTGAATATATTGGCCTATGGTTACAATATCACAACCTGCATTTTTCAGATCGTATAGAGTCTCCTCTATTTGTTCAAATGTTTCTCCAAGCCCTGCCATAAGCCCTGATTTTGTAATAATGCTGCTGTTATCTTTTATGTATTTGATAACTTCAAGTGAACGGTCATAATTTCCCTGGGGTCTTGCAATTTTAAACATCTGTCTTACTGTTTCGATATTGTGGTTAAACACGTCCGGTTTTGCATTAATTATAATATCCAGACTGTTTATATCACCTTTAAAATCCGGAGTAAGAATTTCTATTTTTGTTTCAGGGCAGAGTTTTCTGATCTCAAAAATACATTCGGCAAAATGTTCAGCTCCTCCGTCCGGAAGATCATCACGTGTTACGGAAGTTATTACGGCATATTTTAGCTTTAAGTCTTTCACTGCTTTTGCAACATTAACCGGTTCTGTCGGGTCAAGAGGTTCGGGCTTTTCGCAGGATATGTTGCAGTAGCGGCAGTTCCGCGTACAGACATTTCCCATTATAAGAAATGTTGCCGTGTTTTTTGAGTAACATTCGTTCTTATTCGGACATCTCGCGTTTTCGCAGACTGTGTTCAGGCAGTGGTTTTTTAAAATGTTTCTTACTTTTTTTGTTGTGTCAGTATTAATTATCGGCCGCTTAAGATATTCCGGCAGTCTTTCTCTCATAGATTTTCCCCCTGATTAATTATATATAATAATGGCGTGTGGGAGCTATAACCTTAATATTACTTTACAAACTGTCAATAATTAGTCTTGAATTTCCTTTAAATAATTAGTATAATATATTATAAAGGAGACTGTTATAAAAATGAAAAGAACAGCAATTATATTAAGTATTTTATTATTTGCCCAGACTGCATTTGCAGGCGGGACGGTTTTATATATGAACCCGGACGGCGATTCTTCTTATAACACTCAGAATGAAACTTCTGTGGAAAATCCTGACGATACAACAAAACAAACATATAAGAAGAAAACAATCAGGATCGGTGCGCCTAAGAATGATCCTAATGCATACTGGAATTATGGCAGTGTAAACTTCGGATCCGGATTTTCATCTACCGGCGGCAGCGTAAAAAGATATTAATGAGATTACTTAATGGAAGAAATATATGATATAGGTATTGTCGGCGGCGGGCCTGCCGGTTATACGGCTGCTTTACATGCGGCTGCAAGAGGGCTTAGTGTAATTTTGTTTGAAAAAGATTGTGCGGGTGGTGTCTGCCTTAACAAGGGGTGTATTCCTACCAAAACAATTTTGCACAGTGCAGAGCTTTTTAAAGAACTTAAATGCAGCGAAAATCTTGGTATATTTACATCAGGCTTAAGCGTTGATTTTGCAAAAGTGATTGAGCGCAAAAATCAAGTTGTTTTAAAGTTGAGAAAAGCTTTGGAATTGACTCTTAAAAACAGCAGAGTAACTGTTGTAAATTCCGAGGCAAAAATATTGGATTCTCAAACCATAGAAGCTGGCGGTCAAAGGTATGAGTGCAAAAAAATAATTGCGGCAACCGGCGCGGAACCAGTAAAACTTTTGGGAATTGAATATGATCATAAGTTTATACTTAACTCGGATGACCTTTTAGATTTAAAAACTCTTCCTGAAAGTATTGTTATCATTGGTTCCGGGGCTATCGGTACAGAATGGGCTCGTATATTTTCAGCTTTTGGGGTTGAGGTGTTTATTGTAGAAGCTGCTCAGAACCTTTT
>CALUYR010000002.1 GCA_944325045.1 Candidatus Gastranaerophilales bacterium | reverse complement strand
CGAAATATTATACCGTCGCCAGAAAATATCAAGAATATACCCTCTGCGTCTCACGCAGCGAAGCGTCAAGTAAGAGGGGACTACGTCCCCCAAAAAGAAAGCAAGACTGGGTGGTTGGTCAAGATATTAGATTATCGTGACTTGGGAAGTATAACCGAAAGCCTTATTAACCACCGCCGCATTGAACCTATAACCGACGGACTATTGTTGTGCAGATATTCTGAACCTACATTCCTTCATAATAGAGAGGTAATTAAAGCGAACGTGCGCGAGGGAAGTGAGCGCGATAGTGAGCTAAAGAGTGGAAATGCGGAAGCATTTCAGTCTATCAGTCAATCAAATCAACGCCATAAGGCGTTGAAATTAAACAGCAAGTTTTTCTTTTTCAGTTCACTTTTTCTTTTTTCCCGCCCTAAAAAAGAAAAAGTGAATAAAGAGCAAACAATTAGTAAAGTTTTATGTAACAAATTAAAGCGTCATGTAAGAGGGAACCGCGCCCCCCGCAAGGCCGCATTTACATTAGCAGAAGTTTTAATCACGCTCGGCATAATCGGTGTTGTTGCAGCTATGACTATGCCAATACTTCTGACTAAGACTCAAGAAGCTACAGCTACAGCAAGACTAAAAAAGTTCTACTCAATGATGAACCAGGCTGTAAAAATGGCAGAACTGGATTACGGCGATTGCCGTTACTGGGATTATGATGTTGTAGATGTGCCAACAGACGGATCTGATGATGAAAAACAAGAAGCAGCGCTTGAAAGTGCTGATAGTGCAAAAAATTTTATTAACAAGTATGTAGTTCCCTATGTGAAAGGTGAATTGAGTGACGGTTTTGTCTGGGTCTCAGGAGTAGGTACTACTTATCCGTCTCTGTCAGGTATTAAATTTTCAGATGGTTCTTCTATGTATGCAAAAGCAAGAGCCTGTGTAGATATCATTTTTGATATAAATGGCACAAATAGACCAAATAAATCTGCTATTGATCAATTTGTATTTCTCTTTTGTAATAAGGATTCCTCATATTTAATAAAAAATAGGAGTTGTTTTTCTCCTTATTATGCTCCCAACCACAACTCTAATGAGCCAAGAAGTTATCACTTAGAAAAATGCAGGGAAAATCCTGGTTATTGTACAGGTCTATTGTTCTACGACAACTGGGAATTTAAAGACGATTATCCGTATAAATTATAATGAGATTAATCTTAAGGCTCCTCATATTTAAAGGAGCCTTATAGCTATTTTGCTGCCGATGTAAGTCAGAGGTTCTTCCCGGATAATTTGGCGTAGACGCTTACGGCAAATTATTTTCAAAAGCTTTTTTGATTGTTTCATTATAATTTGGGCGTAATATCCCAACTTCTGTTATTATACCGGTGATTAATTCGTTAGGCGTTACGTCAAATCCAGGATTTATAACATTAACTTCCGGGGCGCAGATAATTTTTCCGTTAATATGAGTTACCTCTTCCCTCGAGCGTTCTTCAATTACAATTTCATCTCCGGATTTAATGCTTGTGTCAATTGTTGAAAGCGGTGCCGCAATATAAAACGGTATATTATGGTATTTTGCTGCAATTGCGACTGTGTATGTTCCGATTTTATTAGCAGTATCACCGTTTGCGGCAATTCTGTCAGCACCGACTACCACAAGATCTATCATGCCTTTTTTCATAAAATATGAACACATGCCATCTGTGATAAGAGTCGTTGGGATTCCGTCCATTGTAAGTTCAAGTGTTGTAATTCTTGCCCCCTGCTGCCTGGGTCGGGTTTCGTCTGCAAAAACCTGAATGGTTGGATCGTTCGCAAAGGCAGATCTTACAACTCCTAATGCTGTACCGTACCCGACGGTTGCTAATGCGCCTGCGTTACAGTGGGTTAAAATTGTTGCGCCCTTAGGAACTACTTCTGCCCCGTAATCTCCTATCCTTTTATTAATTTCGATATCTTCATTTTCAAGTTTTATTCCGTTTTCTTTAAGTTCATTAATAATACCGTTTATGTCAGATTTTGAATTTTTAATGATATCTTTTTGCTTTTCAACAGCCCACATGAGGTTTACTGCTGTCGGACGCGATGTTTTCAGGTAATCTGCTTTCTCCAGCAGTTTTTTTATGAACTCTTCTCTTGATGAGTTTTCTTTGGCAAGTTCCATTGCGTACAACACAACTCCGTGTGCGCCTGCTATTCCTATTGCAGGCGCACCCCTTACTATCATATTTCTGATAGCGTCAAACATTTCCCGGCCTTTTGTTATGTCAATATATCTAAACTCATAAGGCACCAAAGTTTGATCAACCATTCTTGAGCAATTGTCTATCCACTGTATTGTTCTTATCTTTGAATTAAATTCTGTCATTTTTTTCTCCACATCTATCTGCTATTCATATTCTTAATTAGTTCTGTAACGTAATATGTTAAAAAACCCGTAAATGCGTTTATTGTCGCACTAAGTATCGCAATAAATACTGACAAAACAATTATTATAAATAGGTTTGCGTTATTTAGTGCAAGTGCAACCCCGTAGTTGGTGTAATATTTAAATACTTTCAAAAGAATTATCACAAGCGGCATATACACAATGGAAAATGCAATAAAGGATACAAAGCCTGTAATTCCGCCTATTACAGCGCTTTCTGCGGCAGAATCAAATCTTACCCCACCAAAACGCATTAGAAAAACAATACTAATTACAGATGTTAAACTCATTAAAATAAAAAATACAACTCCGCCAATATATGGTACAAGCGTTAAAAATCCGCCGGTTAAGCCGATTATTATACTGAGTATTGTGATTAATTTTATTAAAGATATGTTCAACAAAACTCTCCGATTTTATCTTATTGTTAAATTCTATCACAATAATATTAATTTTTCATTTCCATTAAAATTTTTAATCGTTGTTCCGTAAAGCTCTTATTCGTGCGTTATACTTTTTCAAATCTTGTATACTTTCAGTTGTTCGGTACTGCATTCCCAGCTCTTTAATTTTTTTGTTGAAATCGGCATACAGTTGTTTTGCTGCCAAAAGACGGGCTCTGCTTAAATCAATTAAAGATTTGCAGGTTTTAATATTTTGTGTTTCTTCCGGGAAGAGGGTCTCAAATGAAAGTCTGCTTTCATGGCTGAACCTTCTGTCCATAAACGGCAGGTTAAATACACTATCCTGATTTAGGCTGCTGTATTCATTAATGAATTCTTCAAGAGTATTAAATTCTTTTTTTACTAAATTGTATACAGTTCTGTCATCTATACCGTATATACGTTTATAATCTTCAACTTCATCAGGGTAAACTTTGTTTGTTAGTAAATCGTTTACCATAGGAATTTTATTTTCTGCAATTTTTCTTTGATCTTGTGAAGGGCTTGTTTTTACGATTCTTACAAGTTTTTTCCTTAAAATTTTAAGTTCATTCCATTCAGGATCAGAAGATAATTTTCTGAGTTTATCCATTATAATTCTTTGGTTTTCTTTCAGAACCCTTTCAGCATTTTCGACTGCCGGGCCTAATTGTTCTTCAATAATATTGACTTTTTTTCTTAAATCCTGGTTGCTTACAAAGTGAATTTCAAACCCGAATTCTCCCGGATCATTCATCTTGTTAATAATAGACTGGCGCTTGGAGAGGTAATCTTGAAGTATTAATTTTTTTAATTTAGTGACTTCTTCAAGAAGCACATCAGGATTATTAGAGAGGCCTCCGCTGTTTCCTGCAATCGTGCTGAAATTTTTCCCCCTGAATCCGCCTCTTGATTTGACCCAGTATATAGATCCTCCTAATACTGCAAGTCCGCTTAATGTGCCTGTTAAAATATTTTTTGAGGATTTTTCTTTTTCCGGCTTAATGTTTACGGCACCTGTTGTCTTATTCTCCCTGTTTAATTCTTTTTGTGCAGGAGCATTTTGCGGAGTGGTCATAAATAACGTATTCCGATATTTGCTAAATGTTGTTTCGAATGTGTTGGCCATGCCTTAAAATCCTATCGTAGGTTTTAAAACCTGTAAAAATTTTTTTTTGCTTTTGCTTGACTAAATCATAGAAAACTTATCAAAAATTAACACTTGAATTTCTCCCGGGGCTAATTCTGTTGTTAATTTACCTTTGCCGACTACCGGAGCATTGATTAGAGTTACCGGAATGGCGCTGTTTCCCTTGTTAATTTTAGGAACATTTACTTTAACATTATCCGGCGCCTTGAAGTCAAGGTTCCCTATTACAATAACGGTTCTGCTTTTATTTGAAATTGCGTATGCAAACACTGATGAGGAGGATGTTTTTAAAAATTTAAATATCCCGCCTTTATAAATATCTTTAACGATATTTTTTGTTTGGTTTGCAAGCATAAAATCTTCAGCAAGTTTTAAATCATTTCCTCCGGGTTTTCTTGAGAAGTTAAAAATATCAATTTTGCCTCTGTGCGTAAAATAATAATCGTCATCCGTGTAAGTTTTTGGCGCTTTTTTGTTCGCCCAGAAGTAGACATATTTGTCACCTGTGTCAAATCCGTCTACAAAATATGCGTTTAGAGGAAGAGTTGCGTTAAGCCACATAATCATTTTGCTGTATTCTCTGCCTTTTTCAAGTATAGGGCTGAGCTCGTCGTGGGTTGTAAAACTTCCTATAACACTTTTCGGTTCTCCGATTTCTTTTTGAAGCCCCAGATTAAAATTAACATGTTTTTCAAGTTCTTTTGCGGTTTTCCAGTTTTTCAGGTTAAAGTAGCTGCCGTAATATCCGTCAAAACCGGCTTGTAAAAGTTTATTGTAAGGTGTGTAAACGGCCTTATTTGAAACAGCGTCTTTCCAAGAGTCGGAAGATTCTGCAAGCCATAAAAACTGTTTATCTTTTTGTCTTGAATAATCTATTAATTCTTTCCAAAATTTGGCTGGTTTACAATGCGCCACGTCTGCTCTTATTCCGTCAACTCCGAGCATCATCATATAATCAACAAATTCTTTATATAAATTTAGAACATCCTGATTAATTTTAATTTCATTACCGGCATCTAAGAGTCTTACATCTGTCCAGTCTGCCGGAACAACCGGCTGGCCTGATGCGTCTTTAACAAACAATTCCGGCCTTTGAAGGTATAAGTCATAAGATCCGCAAGCCGGCAGGTCTACTATAACTGCAATTCCTCTGTCATGCGCTGCCTGTATAAATTTTATTGCCTGTTCTTCTATAGAAAGATTTACTGAATTATTTTTTAACTGTGGATTTAAAGAATCAAATCCGCCTGCTGAATATAATGATCCGGCTGTTCCAAGTGCTTTCATCCTGCCTACCGGTGTTATCGGAAGAATATGAAGTGCTGTAATGCCTTTACTTTTTAATTCATCCAGTCTGTCAATTGCATTTATAAAATTTCCGCTGTATTCACCCTCGTCAAATTCTATTATTCCGTTGCCGTTTTTATCTCCGGCGTTAAACGTTCTAATATTTATTGCATATATTACTGTTGAATTGTTTAAAAATGAATTCCTTAAATTATTTACCCATACTTCTTTAGCGTTAATTTGGGAAGCTGTAAATAGTATTATTGCGGCTGTGGTCAAGAATTTTTTCATTATACATCCCTCTTTCTATACATTTTATCTTATCAAATAAAAATATGGTTGGCAAATTTATTGTAAAAGATTATAATTAATTGTATGGTGAAAAATGTTTATATTCATGTCCCGTTTTGCAGGCAGAAGTGCAGGTATTGTTCATTTATTTCTTACCCTGCCCCCGAGCGCAAGCCGGATTATCTTAGGGCTTTGGAAGCAGAGATAACAAGCGGTTATCACGGTGAGCATTTAGAAACTTTATATTTTGGCGGGGGCACTCCTTCGCTTTTGGCGCCTCAAGAGTTAGAGAGAATTATCGGATTATTTCAAACAAGCGAAAATACAGAAATAACCGTTGAGGTTAATCCTGAAAATATTACGGCAGAATATCTCGATCATATCCGGCAATGCGGTGTTAATCGTATTAGTATCGGATGTCAGACTTTTGATGATAAGATACTGGTTAACATAGGCCGCAGGCATTCCTCTAAGCAGGTTGAAGCTGTTCTAAAATCGGCTCGTTCTGCCGGGTTTAAAAACATAAGTCTTGATTTTATATACGGACTTCCGGGGCAAAATGCCGGTGATTTTTTAAGTGATTTAAAGCACGGGACGGATTTGGGTGTTGAACATATTTCTCTTTACGGTTTGAAGATTGATGAAGGATGTTATTTTTACTTACACCGGCCGGATAATCTTCCTGACGATGATATTCAGGCTGAAATGTATCTTAATGCAATAAGTTTTCTTGAACCGGCCGGGTTTAAACACTATGAAATAAGTAATTTTGCAAAACCTGGATATGAATCAAGGCACAATCTAAATTACTGGAGTAATAATTCCTATTACGGTTTTGGGGCAGCGGCTCACGGATATATTGGAAATGTCAGGTATTTTAACCGCGAAAATCTCGATGAATATATTGCCAATCCTTGTGAGCATGCCGACCGGAAGATTTTGACTAATCAGGAAATTTTAGAGGAGGAAATTTTTCTTGGTTTTCGTAAAATGGACGGAATTAATGTTCGTTCTGTCAACGAAAAATTTTCTATAGATTTTGATAAACAATATAAAAAGGTTATTGATAAATATCTGATGTATGGCTATCTTGCTAAAACTTCCGGGGGGTATAAATTGACAAACAGCGGAATTCTTGTTAGTAATTTTATTCTGGCAGATTTTTTGCAATAAAAAATTCCTTATTTGTTTGATTAAATAAGGAATTTTTATTGTATTAACTTTCTTAAATAAGAGTCCGTTTAAAAATTATGCTCCTACTAATTCTTCACCAGAGTTTCCTCCTCCTGCCGGAGCATCCGGTTTAATTTCAGGTTCAGGATCTACTGTTTTGTCTTTTTTGGAAAATAATTTTCCAATTTTTTTGATAATTTTTTCATCTACAAATTCACCAGGTTTAACAAGCCATTTTTTGATTGTTGCCATTGCGCCTTTTTGTTCAGGAGCAAGCCATTTAGCGCCTTTCCATTTGAACAATCCGAACGATGCTGCTGTCAAACCTACCAAAGTTCCTGCAACAGCGCCGATGATTTTACCTGTATTACTTTTTTTAGTTTCATCAACTATTTCTTCTTCTGCATTTTTAGAAGAGATATCAACCTTATCAGGTTTATCTTCTTCCATAGTAAATTTTCCCGGAGCGTTGACTAAATTGTCATTTTCGCCGCGGAAGTATACTCTTGGATTTGTATTAAATGAAATTGGACTTACCATTGGAAAACCTCCTTTTACTACACACACTTTAGTTATCTTTTAAAAAACGACTAACAAATTAATTTTGCGTAAAACAGAAAAATTTTTCAATAATTGTTACAAAAATTTACAAAAATTTTGGAATAATTTTAAACCTCGTGTAATCTTATATATTAGAAGGAGAAAATAGGGATATGGAAAATACAACTTTATTAATCAATGAAAGAGAAAAAGAAGATGCAAGAGCTTTAACACAGAGTTTTGCGAGAAACGATGTCAAGAGCAGGGCTTATATTAATGCTTTAGGTGCTCAAGTTTGTCTTAAGTATTTAAAGGATGAAAATATTTCAGCAGAACCTGCTTACAACCTGCATAATATTAGAAAAATTCTCGAAGAGTTTGATATTTCCGACATCATGCTGTCAAATATTCACATTGATGTAAGAGTTGTGTTTGACGAAAATCAGATTTTTATTCCTAAATCTCATTTTGATTATAATCTTACTCCTGATATTTACGTTGTGCTTAAGCTTGCAAAAGATCATTCCAATATTGAATTTTTAGGCTTTTTCGAACCTAAGATGATAAATAAAAATAATACTAACGGTGATTATTATTTTATGGAGAAGGAAAAACTTTTTTCTCCGGTAGATTTGAAAAACTTTATTGAAAATTTCAACGGAAATACCTCTAAAGGCTGTAGTGACAAAGAGATCGAAGATGCGGAATTTCTTATTGTATCAATGGCCGATCATAATATCAGCGATGATGATAAGAAAAAACTTATCGGATATTTAAAACAGAGTGCTGATTTAAGAGATAAATTTATCGAGTTTGAAAGCTTTGAAATGCTGTCTTACCAGGCTGTAAATTCCATAGGCATTGACACTGCCGCCGGTGCAGATGAGGTTGATATAGCAAACCTTTCTTCGGATTTGATGCCGGAAGATGTTGCTGAAGATATTGAAAATTCTAATATAGAAAATCTTTCAGGTGCTTTCGATGATGAGGAAGCTTCTTCAGAAGGATCCTTGGAGGATCTTATCGGGGGAACTGCTGTTTTAGGCGCTGAAATTGCCGGATCTGCGGCTGTTTCTGCCGCACTTTCAGGCACAGGCGAGGCTTTGGAAGCGGCTGATGCTGTTAAAGACGTTGTTGACAGTACTGCTAATATAGTTAATGCGGCGGCTCATGTTGCTAATAATGTTTCTGACGCGATTGACATGGCTTCAAGTATTCAAAATATGGCAGAGCAGGTTTTCGGGGATGAAAATCCAAAAAACTCCGACAATTCAGAGGATATTTCAAATTCTGCTGATAACTCTGCTGATACTGTTATTCAGGATTTGAATGCGAATAGTAATTTGAATTTTGATAATCTTCCGGGAGTTGATTTTGATGCAGGCGAGGTGACTTCTGAAAACTCTGCCGATATCCAAAATAATGCAGTAAATCCGGCAGAAGTAGTTAATAATGAAGAAACAGCGCCGTCGGAGTTATCTGATAATGCTGGTATTAGTGACGATTTAAATGAGCTTAACTTAAACATGGCAGATTTGGCCCTGCCTGATTCTGCTGTAGATGATAATACTGCTGATTTATCAGCACTTCAGGAGTCGGATTTTCAAACTGCGCCGGCAGAAGAACCTGCTGTTGATGCGGCCGGCAGTTCTGAGGCTTCTGATTTTGGCGGAAATTTAGACGACTTGTTCAGCGGAATTGATGACAGTTCTGCACAAGTTTCAGACGATTTCGGCCAGGCTTTCGGTGCTCAACCGGAAGAACCGGTATTTACAACTTCTGACAGCGATGATGAAATTACTTTTACTAATAATGATGATTATGATGATATTATTTTTGAGGACAACCCGGATGATTACGGAAGTTCATCATCTTCTTCCGGGGCGGCGCCGGTTTCTTCAGGTGCTGGCAGTTCAAGAAGGCCTTCTATTTCTACTGTTGTGCATACACCTATTTCCGAGGCCACAGAACTGACTTCTTTAGAAGATATTCAGTTAGGTAACATTCCTCCGTCTAATATCCCCAAAAATGTCGAAGATCAGATGGAAACTATGGAAATGGACGAGTTCCATAATCTTGTAAACAGCTACGTCCCTCAGGAAATTAAAAATGAATCAGAAACTGTTGATTTTAACAGCATTTCTTCACAAAATTCGGGCAAACAAAATTCTTCTGCAGATGAATTCTTTCAGGATGATGAAGAATTAGCGGATTTATCAACTATGCCGGAAGGGAAGGCGTCTGTTGAAGTTCCGGTTGAAAGATACGAGGATGATGAATATGAAGAAGAATTGCCGGATATTAATGAACTGGAAAATTCGACTGTAAAAAATATCGCTGATAAGTCAGATGATGTGACTTCTGATGCTTTTGTAGAGGATATTTCTGAAATCGGTAATGCAGAAACTTCTTTATCAGCCGAAATTCCTGCGGATCAAAGCGCAGTCGAGGCTTCAGCTTTAACATCAGACGATTTTGTAGAGGATATTTCTGAAATCGGTAATGCAGAAACTTCTTTATCAGCCGGGATCCCTGCGGATCAAAGCGCAGTCGAGGCTTCAGCTTTAACATCAGACGATTTTGTAGAAGATATTTCTGAAATCGGTAATGCAGAAACTTCTTTATCAGCCGAGATCTCTGCGGATCAAAGCGCAGTCGAGGCTTCAGCTTTAACATCAGACGATTTTGTAGAAGATATTTCTGAAATTGGTAATGCAGAAACTTCCTTATCAGCCGAGATCTCTGCGGATCAAAATATTGACATGGCTCAGGCTGACAACCAGCAGGAAACAGAAGAACTGCAAGAACTTGTTGAACCTGATGTTAATTTGCATTCAGATATGGAAAGCGGCATCTCATTTGAAGAACCGGAAACAATGCTTAGTGATGATTTCTCTGTTGATCTGCCAAGTGCTGACCCGGCTGATATTTCAGAACAGACCGATGTTGACGTCAGTTTACAACCGGAAGCTGCTGCAGATGATATCCCGGCAATTGTTGAAGCTGAAATACCAAATGTTTCTGATTTGAATCCAACCGGAGAGGAGATGTCTATTTTAGAAGGAGCAGATAACCTTGATAATGAATATGATGCAAGTACATCAAATATTATGCAGGAAACTGTTTCAGAATCTCAGTTTGTTGAATCGCAAAGTCCTTCTATGATTTCACCGGAACCGGATTTTTCAGGAAATACTGTAAATAATCTTCCGGAAGAAGCAACTTTCAATAATGCAGAAACTATTAATTCCGGGTCTTTAAATCCAATGCCGAATTCAGATGATGAAGCAGATGATGATATAGAAATATATGAAGGCAATGCAGATGAGCCGGATGAGAGTGACGAACAACTGGGCGTATTATATTCCTCAGATGAAGCTCCGAAACTTAACACATCAGATCTTGAGCCTGCTTCTGAAGATTTGGAGTATGCAGGAAATCTTGATCAGCCGTCCAAGACCAGAAAATTCATGCCGGTTTTTGCAGTGCTGGCGGCTGTAGTTATTGCCGGCGCTGTTACAGGTTTTCTGTTGAAAAATAAAAATAATATAGATGCAGAAACATTAATCCAGTCATCTTCCGAAAATGAAGCTTTGGCTACACCGGAAACAGATAACTCAAATATCTTAGCTAACACCGGTGATGAAATTCCTATGCAAGACGAAGCCGGCGACTCTGCCGCAGAAAATACTCCTGCTCCGTCAACACCGGATGTTTCTGCCAACAAGCAGGTTACAAAAGAAGTCGTTAAAGATGTTAAAGAATCTTTAAAACAACCAGCTCCTCAAAAACCTCTTAATAGCAGCAAAACTATTACTCTTAAAAAATTATCTTGGGAAGTTCCTGATTACCTCTCTTATAGTGATAATATTAAGAAATATTTACAAACTGCCGGAAAGAGTATACGACTTACACTTTCAAGCGATTTGCTGTTAACCGATGAGTATATTTATTCAAATCAGGTGAAAGTAAGTCTGAAACTGTCTAAAGACGGTAATATCCAAAATGCCCAAATAGCTAAATCAAGCGGATCCGGGCAGGTAGATAAAATTGTGTTACAAACTGTTAAAGATACGTTAAGTGTCGTAAAACCGCCTCAGGGCGAGGTTCCAACCCCAAATTACAGTTTGGCACTTATCATTTATTTATAATTGTGTTATAATATAGTAAGTAGGGGAATACAAGTGGAATTAGCACAAGATAAAATAAATCTAATAGAGAGATTAATTAAAACTAATAGAAAATTCGTTAATAATGAAGATTTATACGATGATTTTTTCAACGAGACGTGTAAACGCTCATTGCCGATTATAAGTACTATATCTTCGGATTCAACGCTGGAAGTATACTTGAAAAAAGTTGCAACATCCAGTATACTTAATGTTCTGAAAGATTCAGGACGCTTAAGACGCACCCGCGACAGTTACGTTCCGACAAAGGATGTATCTCTCGATGATACAACCTCCTATTCAAATGTCTATTCTAATATAAGTATTCACTATGATCCTATTGACTTTGATAACGGGCCGGAAGATGTCGCGATTAAAAATGAAGTTTTACAAATGGTTGTTGATTCCTTGCATCGAATTAATAATGAAGAACCGGATGAAAAATATCTTGATATTTATAAACTTCGCTATCAGGAAGGCATGACTCAGGCAGAAATAGCTAAAGAATTAGGTTTGTCCCAGTCCGAAGTTTCCAAAAGATTGTTTAAATTAATGCAGAAAATTAAAAATGCATTTAATTAATCGGGATTTAGATTATGAAATGTCCAATTTGCAAAAAAACAATACCGGACAACTCTTTAAAGTGCCCGTATTGTAAGACAAGAACCGGCTTAATCTGCAAAAATTGCCACACAGTCAATACAATTTTCGACATTACCTGCAAAAAATGCGGGGAAGAAATCTTAAAATTATGCCCGGAATGCAGCTGTGTTAATTTCCCTAATGCTGTCTTATGCCGAAAATGCGGTTATAAATTTGAAGAACCCGTAAAAATACACCGCATTGCTCCTAAAAATTCCAAACCAAATAAAGAAAAAGTTGAAGCGCTTTCGCAAGAAGATATCGAAAAAATACTTCCCCAGATCCTTTTAACCGGCGGGAAAAAAATTATATCACTGAGCGGTTCAAGGGGAGTCGGTAAAAGCTTTGTTCTTGCCCGCGTAATTAATAAACTTAAAGATAAGCAGTTTGTATGGTTTTACGGCAAGTGTACACCTATTACACAACTTACGCCAGGCGGGTTAATCCAGGATATCATTTTTAATCTTTTTAATCTGCCTAACTTCTGTATTAACAGTAATAAGTTTAAAAAAGATGCAACAAAATTGTTCAGGAATAAGTTCCCTTATCTTAGCAATGAGGAAATCGCGGACTTTTTGAATTTTCTCTATCCCTCTGTATTCGGATTTTTTGAGGATATAGCAGAGAGAAAAACTAAAACTTACAATTTTTTGAATAAAATTTTCGATAATATAATCTTGTATTCAAAATTTGTAATTGTTGTGGATAACTTTGATTCTATCGATGGTCTGTCTTATGAATTTTTGCATAATTATGTGAAAAAAGATTCTGTATTTAAGGATTTAAAACTTCTGCTGATATATTCAGACGCAAAGCCTTCAAAGGGGTATTTTAATTTTTCTGAAAACGGAAATGATGATATTTATTTTGATATGCGTCTTGCCCCTTTCAATCGTGTAAAGATGATGCAGTTTTTGCAGCAGAAGCAGTCCAAAAATTCCGAATTCCCTGAAATGGATGATGCCGAAAGAGAACTTGTTCTGGCCCAGAGTCTCGGAAATCCTGCATATATTGAGCAGGCTTGCGGGTTAAGACTGGATTCTCAAATCGCTGACCGGCCGTTTGAACTTCCGCAGTCTTATGAGGATTTGGTTGCTAAGCGTATTTGCTTCTTAAGTGTAATAAACAAAGAGGCTTATACATTTATTATGGGGTCGGCTATTCTCGGTGATAAAATTAACCTTAACCTTGTTAAGCAAATTTTTGACTATAGTGATGAACAGTTTGAAAATATAATTACATATTTGCAAAAAATGAATTTTATAGCTCCGTTGAATGATATTTTCTATCAGTTTAAAGATTTGCTGTTGTGGGAAACTATCTTAAATGTTGCGAAAAATGATGAACAATACGTTCAGTTGAACACGAAAGTTTGTAACGCGCTTGAAAATTTCACCCCTAATTCCAATGCAATATTCGGAATAATTGCACAGAATATTAAAAATCCGCGCCTTGCGCTGGATATATGGACAAGAAATACCCGTCTTTCAGCATATATAGGTGATATGAGCCTCTACTCAATTTCCCAGAAGCAGTGTCTTGCGCTAATCAATGAACTTGATGAAACTTCAACATTGAAAATAAGGTATAATATTTCCGAGCGGCTCGGGAAACTCTTAACTGATTATAACCCTTCCGAGGCAATGGATTATCTGCCTGACGCAATTGCAAACGCGAGGGCTCTCAATGACATTCCGCGGGAAATTGAACTTCTGGGTTATATGACAAAATGCTGCCGCCAGTCCGGTAATTACCTCGGTAATGTTGAGTGTGTTGATTCTGTTTTAGAAATTTTAGACCCTCAAAAAAAACTTGAAACTGTTTTTGTAAAATGTTCAAAACTTCAATCACTTCTTGCAATCGGGAATTGCGGGCAGATTATAAATATGATTGATACCGAAATTCTTCCGGTTTTTGAAGAAATTTTGGGCCAACCTTATACAAGAACAGATTTTTCTGTTCCGTTTGTTATTGAAACCTGGCTTAAAGTTTATCTTGTTCTTGCCCGGGCGCTTGTTATGCAAGGTAATGACAGATCATTTGAAATTTTGACTGTTTTATTTGATATTCTCGAGCGCAACAACTATCAGGATGAACAGTTTATCTGCCGGTGCAAGCTTACACTGGCTATGGCCGATACCATGAAAGGTGATTTTACGGCTTCCGAAAAGATTCTGGAAGAAATTATGAAACAGTATGAGGCTGATGGTATGGACGAAGAGTCTGTAGTTTATTGGAACTCGATTAATATAATAAATAATTTCTTGCGCCGCAAATATAAAGATATTCAGCAGGATCTGTTCCATGTTGTTACTTATGCAAATAATTGCGGGGATAACTTTACTAAAAATGTTATGAAATCGCTATTAGGTAAATTTTTCAAAGATGGTGATAAAGTTAAGCAGGCAATGGATATATATAATGATCAGATCGCATACTTTTCTAAAGAAAAAATGGCTCTTGGAGCTCTTTTGACCTGGTATCTTATCGCTGATGCCACGCTGGTTACCGAAGGGCCTTATGCGGCATTTGAAATCGCCTCTCAGGCATTAGAGGTTGCCCAAAATCCCAAAATAGATAATTATTTCTTTGCAGTTTTGATGAGAATCGTTATGGCAAAATGCAACATGGCAACTTCTGATTACGATTCTGCAAAAATGCATATTGAAACGGCAATTGAGATCGCAAGAAAATATAACATGAATGATCTGCTTTCAAGGTTATATCTTTTATATGGAAAATATCTTCAGGAAATGGGGCTTGCAAGATCTCCAAAACAGCGCGATTATCTTGCCGGTGCTAAAAAAATGTTCGACTATGCCTCTGACCTTGTTCGCCAAACAAGAAATAATCATGTGCACTTTCAGATTGAAGAAGCTAAAAATGTTTTCAGATCGTTCACCGCTGTTAACGGTATTAAAGTTTAAATTTGCGAGGATAAAATATGTTTACCCTGAATAAAAAAGATTTGTTAGATTTGTATAATCTTGATTTGAAAGAGTTGTTGAATATTTCTTCAAAACTTATGTCAAATGAAGTCAGTTTTTGCTCTCTGATAAACGCCCGCAACGGCCGCTGTTCCCAGAACTGTAAGTACTGTGCACAGAGTTCGCATTACAGAACAGATATAGAAAGTTACCCGCTGGTTAGCATTGAGGAAGTTAAAAAGGCAGCGATCGAGGCTAAATCAAATCATGCCTCAAGGTTTGCCATCGTAACGTCCGGCAAAACTCCTGATGAAAGTGATTTTTCTGCAATGCTTCAAATGATAAAAGAGGTAAACTCAATCGGCGGGTTAAAAAGCTGTGCTTCTATCGGAATACTTAATGAAGATCAGGCAAAAGCCTTAGCAGAGGCAGGACTTGTGCGTTTTCATCATAATATAAATACTTCCCGCTCATATTATCCTGAAGTTTGTACAACACATACGTGGGATGAAAGGTTTAATACCTGCAAGCTTGCTAAAAAGTACGGATTGGAATTATGCTGCGGTGTTATCCTCGGGATGGGCGAAAGTGTTGAACAGCGGGTGGAAATGGCTTTGGAACTTGCTGAAATTGAGCCTGAAAGTATTCCTATTAATATTTTGATGCCTATTCCTCAAACTCCTTTTGAAAATTATTTTGATAAGATTGACGAGGAGAATATTTTAAGAACTCTTGCGGTGTTCAAAATTGCTAATCCTAAATCTGTTTTGCGTTTTTGTGGCGGCAGAATGAGGCTTTCTGCCCAAAATCAGTCACTTGCGCTTAAAACATGCGTTGAAGGTATGATGATTGGCAACTATCTTACAACAGTGGGCCGAAATCCGGCTGAGGATTACAAGACGGTTAAAGATTTAGGGAAAATTATCATATAAAATTTATTCCAGAATACGATCATAAATTATGTCAATATTTTTCAGGAATGCATTTTTGTCAAATATTTCATCAAGTTCCTGCTTGGATAATCTTGAGTTAACGTCGTTATCCTCCTCGAGGTTTTGTCTGAAGTTTCCGTCATGTTCAAAAGCTTCAATTGCGTTTCTTTGAACGACTCTGTATGCTTCTTCCCGTGTTAGACCTTTGTCAATCAATCTTAGCAGCACTTTTTGCGAAAAAACGATTCCGCCGAATTTATCAGTATTTTTAAGCATATTTTTCGGATGGACAACAATGTTCTGTACAATGTTGTTAAACCTTGCAAGCATAAAGTCTACAAGCGTTAAGCTGTCCGGAAATATAATTCTTTCAGCAGAACTGTGTGAAATATCTCTTTCATGCCAAAGCGGTATATTTTCCAGTGCAACAATTGAATTTGCCCGTACAACTCTTGCCAGTCCGCATAAATTTTCGCTAAGCACAGGATTTTTCTTATGCGGCATTGCTGAAGATCCTTTTTGGTTTTGTCCGAATCCTTCTTCTACTTCTAAAACTTCTGTTCTTTGAAGGTGTCTTATTTCGGTTGCAAATTGTTCTATAACGCTTGCAATTAACGCTAAAGACTGCATAAAATGGGCATGGTAATCTCTTGCTATAATCTGTGTTGAGATTTTAGCTGATTTTAACCCTAAATTTTTACAAGTAATCTCTTCGATTTCCGGCGGGATATTACTGTAAGTTCCTACCGGCCCTGAAATTTGGCCTACTCTTATTTGTTCAAGCGCTGCGGCAAAATTTCCTCTCTGACGTCTTAAAATGTCAATCCAAGAGCAAATTTTTACACCGAAAGTCATAATTTCTGCGTGTACACCGTGGGATCGGCCGATACATATTGTTTGTCTGTGTTTTTCAGCCAAATTTTTCAACGAACCGATTACTTCGTTCAGATCATTAAGTATAATTTTCCCGCTGTCTTGTATTTGCAGGGCAAACGCCGTATCTATAACATCCGAACTGGTCATGCCTACATGCATGTATTTTGCGTACTCGCCAAGGCTTTCGTTCACACTTGTCAAAAACGCAATAACATCATGTTTGACTTCCCGTTCGATTTCTTCAATCCTTTTAAGATCGAATTTTGCAAGGACTTTAAGCTGTTCAATATCTTTAGCCGGGAATTGTCCTATCTCGGCATAAGCATCGCAAACTGCAAGTTCAACTGAAAGATAGTAGTTGAACTTTGCTTGCAATGTCCATATATTTCTAATTTCATCTCGTGAATATCTGTCAATCATAAGTTTATTATATCATGAAAATTAAACAGATGTAAAAATTGCGTTCCTCTAAAAAAATAAAAAACCGGTTCTTGCCGGTTTTTCATTGACTGATGCAGGCATTGAGATAATCAATAGTACTTATTTTTTCGTCATAGAGGTATTTTATAAAGTTCAAGTACGCTTCGTCATACGAGGTTATCGTAAGGTTTATTTCAAATCCGTCCGTACAGAATGGTTCGTAATCATAAACAACATAGCTGTTATATTTACTTTTCCACTCTTTTCGTTCGATACGGCTGTTATTTTCTTCTACAATGTCCTCTAGCCAGCCAACAATTTCTTTATTAACATTTTTCATTTCCAAGCGATTGTACTTATTGCAATCGTGACAATTGTTTTCAGTAAACATACCAAATACTCCACAAAATTTCTATATCAAAATTGTAATTGTTTTTAGAGTTCAAATAATCCCTCTCAGGTCTAAGATAAAATAGTAGTATTTGCTAATTTTTTTCTGCTTTATATTATAAGTAACTTTTGATTAATATTTCTTAATATTGCGTCTGTAAAGGGCAACTTTAGCCTGAATAAATTGTTTATATATATATAGTACTAAAACGAGGAATATTTATGGCTTTTGATAAGCTGGTAAGTCTTTCACAATTTAATGAGAATCCTGATTTACAAGCCCGGTTTAACGGAGACTACAGTAAATATTTGGCTTCTTATACAAAAGCTTTATATTCATCATCAGCGTTTAGCCTGGCAAACCAAGGGTATAGTTCTGTTCCCGGGTTAAATCGTGTAAGTCTGTTTTTTGGAGCAAAACGTGCAAATATGGTTTCGCCTTTGAGTACTCAAAAAACTGAAGAAATGGAAAAGGTACTTGAGGAAATAAAAGACGCCAAGACCAGAGAAATTGTAAAAAATGCAATGCTTACAGGCAGCCCGTCAAGAGCTTTTATAGATATGCTGATTGAACGCCACGAAAAACGCCAGGCTGAATTTGAAGAAGTCTGGGAACAATATCAGGCCTCAAAAAATCAAACACAAATGTATAAAAAAATATGCGAAGTTCTCTTAAAAGAATACCAAACTTCACAAAGTTCTACTGATAAAACAAATTACAATAACGCATACAAAAATTACTCCGATGCTGATTTGAATAAAGAAATTCTTCTTGACAAAGCAATGGATATTTCGCACAGAGTAGTTGTCTAACTTTTGTTTTTTATATTATGTAAACAAAAATGAAATCGCATGTTGATTTTTTTTGTTTACTATAATATTATTTTTGTGTAGAGTGCTTACGCCCAATTTGTACTCATACGAAAATAAAGGAAAATTATTATGTCAATTAATCTGAAAAACAAACAGGACATCATAAAAGAATATGGTGCCAATGAAAAAGATACCGGTTCAACAGAAGTTCAGATTGCTATGTTAAGCAAAAAAATCGCTGAACTTACTGAACACTTAAAATCTAATCAAAAAGACTTTGCAACCAAAAGAGGTCTTTTGATGATGGTAGGTAAAAGAAAAAGACTTCTTTCTTACCTCAAAGGCCGCGATCTTGAAGGATACAGAGCATTAATTAAAAAACTTGGTATCAGAGGATAATTTTCAACATAAAAAGATACGGCACCTGCTTAACAAGGTGTCGTATCTTTTTTATAATAAGTTTGGGGAGTGGAAACAAATGGCAGTACTTAAATCCCAGAGAGTTCATATAGCATTTTTCGGAAAAACAAATTCCGGAAAATCTTCTGTTATAAACAGAATTACAAACCAGGAAACATCAATTGTTTCTGCCGTTGCCGGAACAACCACTGATGTTGTTGAAAAATCAATGGAACTTCTCCCGATCGGGCCGGTAAGACTTCTTGATACTGCAGGAATCGACGATAATACAATTCTTGCTTCCAAACGCCTTGAAAAAACATTAAAAGTTATAAATAGAACTGATGTTGCAGTGATTGTTTGCGACGCCCGCGGTATAGATGATTATGAAAATGATTTGATTAAAAAATTCGAAGAATTAAATATTCCGTTTCTTATACTTGTTAATAAAAATGATATTAATCCGGTTTCGGAAGCCGAATTAAGTAAAATTTATACCATAACCCCGCATGTCATAGTCACATCAGCTTGTGCGGACAAGGATATTGTTTTCAAAATTAAGAATGAGATAATTAAACTTTTGCCCGATGACTTTGTCATTCAGCCAAAAATAGCAGGAGATCTTGTTCCGGAAGGCAGTACGGTTATTCTTGTTATTCCGATAGACAAGGAGGCGCCAAAAGGCAGAATTATATTGCCGCAGGTCCAGACTATCAGAGATTTACTTGACAGCGGGTGTTTGAGCTATGTTGTTAAAGAAAACGAATTAAAACAGGCGCTGGATAACTTAAAAGAACCTCCTGCACTTGTTATTACAGATTCACAAGCCTTTAAGCAGGTGAGTGAAATTGTACCGGATTCAGTAAATCTTACATCTTTTTCGATCCTCTTTGCAAGACTGAAAGGAGATTTAGCAGAATTCGTCAAAGGCGCAGAGGCTGTTGAACAACTTAAAGACGGAGATAAAGTTCTTATCCTTGAAAGCTGCACTCATCACGCTATTGATGACGATATCGGCAGAGTAAAAATCCCGCGCCTTCTAAAACAAAAAACAGGTAAAAATTTAATTATAGAAAACTATTCAGGCCACGATTTTCCGCCAATTAACGGCTACAAACTGATTATTCACTGCGGGGCGTGCATGACAAACAGGCGGGAAGTATTATCACGAATTTTAACAGCAAATAAAGCCGGAGTACCGATCACAAATTACGGGATTGTAATCTCATACTGCCTTGGAATTTTACCGAGAGCAATTAAAATATTTGAATAAAAGTTTAAACCGGAGCAGCCTTGTCATCAAGAGCAGTAGCGATTTCATCGAGGATTAATTTTGCAGCCGCAACTCTGTTTTCAGCAGTTGTAATCGGCCTGCCCACGACAAGATAATCAACGCCGGATAAAATTGCGTCCCGCGGTGTATCAACTCTTACCTGGTCATTAACAGAGGCCCAGGTCGGGCGTGTTGCAGGGCAGACTATTATAAAATCTTTATCAGGAATTTCTTTTCTTATTCTTTTTGCTTCCTCGGCACTTGCGACAACTCCGTCAAGCCCTGAATCGTGGGCGACTTTTGCCAGCTGTACAACGTAATCTTCAATACTTTTTTCAACGCAAAGTTCAGTTGTAAGGGTTCTTTGTCCGAAACTTGATAATAATGTAACTCCAAGAATTACAGGCGGTTTTTTCTCCATACGCTTGGCGGCGGCCTTAACAGCTTTGACACTGCCTGCAATCATTTTGGAACCGCCTTGAATATGAATATTAAAAAAATGAATATTATTTTTCACAAGGCTAATGCAGGCTTTCTGGACAGTGTTCGGAATGTCATGAAATTTGCTGTCATAGTAACAGCGTCCGCCGAGTTTTTCAATAAGCCTTACGGCCTCAAAACCATAGCTGACAATTAAAGGAAGGCCTATTTTAAAATATCCTACGTAATCTTTTAATTCGTTAACAAGACTTTCAACTTCTTCCAGTGTATCGACATCAAGTGCCAAAATTATTCTGTCTTTGGGACAAGTCGGTTTAAGCATAATAAATTACCACCTCTGCAAGGGATTTTATCATGGAATATTTTTGATTGCAAGCCGGTTAACATGGCTATTTTTATGCGCTGTATCGTTTGAAGCTTTTTTCGATATTTTTTGATATAACCGATTTTACAGTATCATATTCTGTTGTAAGTGCTGAAATTTCCGTATCAAGATTTTTCATTTTCATATCGAGAATATTTTCTTTGGCGTTTATTTTTTCTTTTTCTCTGTTGTATTTAGCTTCGGCCTGGGCAATACCTTCTTCATCCGTAACTTCTTTAATGTATTGGTTAACTGCGTAATTGCCCTGGTAGTAATAATCGTCGTCGGCCAAGGTTGAGATATACATTGAACCGTTTTGGAGCATTGAGGCGAGGTATTCATTATCGCCTACCTGGTCATTTTGAACCCAGCCTTGTGTAACAATCTGGTTAAATAAAGCATCATAGAAGTTTGCAATCATAAGATTGTCGCCGCTTATGTCGACTTCTTCTACTATCTGGAATGAGAAATTATTATCAACAAAATTACAGTTGGATTCTTCGTTTTCAACTTTGTATTCGCTTGTGGTAAGTCCTTCCATATATTGAGCAAAGTATGTAAAGAATGCTTTTGTTATGTTAGTTAAGTTTAGTGCATAACCATCATTGTATTTTGATTTCCATTTGTTTTGGATATATGCAAAACCAACATAATTATCGGCTGCATTTTTCGCATCTTTGTTAGTAGTATCGGCACTGTGTTTTTTACCGTAAACTTTTACATAAGCAGCGTTAGATATATCAAAGGAATCTTCTGTACTTAAGCTTTCGACTTTAGCGAGTGTCTGGCGTCTGGCATATTCTAATGCAGCCTGGGCAGTTCCGTCGTTAGTATCCAAGACAGAATATAATACCTCGAACAGCTGATCCCAGAAAGAACTTGATCCTACTTTATCAACAACACAACCACGTCCGCCATAGGCAGCTAATTCTTGTTTATCATCTTGTAAGCCGTATAAAGCATAATTTCCGTTTAACAATTCAGAAAGCGTAAGCGTTGTATCTCCGGAATCCGGTTCTGCGCAAACCGAGCCGGTTGTTAAATTGTATAAATTCAAATTAGAACCGCCAGAATCAAGGATTAAATCTCCGAAGTCAAATTCTATATCTCCGACTAAATTTTGAAATTCATCCCAGGTAACCGTAGTCATTTTTGTTGTAACTAAATCAGATGATCCAAGTCCGCTGTTAGCGTTATACTGAACATTCATAACACCGTCAGCAACGGTTTGCGAAATAATACCGTTATTTGCCAGTCCTTGAATAAATTTATTTCTGATATCGGAAGAAGGCGTAGAGCCTAAACCTTCCTGCGGAATACCTGCATCTTTTGCAGCTGCTGCAAGTCCGGCATCTAATACCACGCGTCCTGCCTGATCTGTTAGAGGTGAAGGCATATAATCATTAAGTTTAGACGGCTGCATTAATAATCCGTAAGACAATTGAGTACTTGTATCACCGCTTCCGTAGAAATCATACACAAGTTTTGTTTTATTCATTGCGTCCTGATACTCGGCCGATACAATGTTCATATCACGGGAAAGCGCAATCTTCTGGTGTGATAATGCCATTGATTTATATTCACAGTCCGATTTTCTCGCTGTGATTGTTAATAATCTGGCTTGTGACGCTGCTAAACCCATTTTATGTTTTTATTCCTTTCAAAGCTTAGTAAAATTTCCTAGTTGTTCATATAGGTTTACGGCTTTTCAAGGTTCAAACTTTAAACCACGGATAATAGTTTGTAATATTTCTTTACACAATTTGTATTTTACTTAATATCCTTGGCGATTATGTCAGTAATGTCGTCTCCTCCAAAAAATACAATGTTTTTCGGAAGAACAAGATCATAATTTAAGCTTTTAGCCTTTTCAACAACAGTAGCCCTTATTTCAGTGTCGAGATCCGTAAGCCTTTTATTATAATCGGTGTCTAAGGCAAGTTTTTGTTTATTAATTTCATCTCTGTATTTTTCTTCTAATTTAGCCGCTTTAGCAGGATCTGTTTCTTTTGAAATTTCAGCTCTTGCTTTATCAACAGTTGCCTGCATTTGCTTCATTTTTTTCTCCTGCTCGGCCTTAAGCGTTTTAACAGCAGAAGAATTGGCAACAATTTTGGTAGCATCAATTACCGCAATCTTAGGTGCAGTGTCGGAAATAGCAATGTTGTTTACCGAATATCCCAAACCAAAAGCCAGTGCTACAATAATTGCAATGTGAAATTTTTTGTACATAATTAAATCCTCATTTCCTTAACATTTTCTATTCTTGTATAAAGTTTTCCCGGATGTAATTGCCCGGGCGGGGAAATTTTTTATACAGTATAATATTCCCTGAATTTTCCCGGCTTTTAACCCTCCTTGCATAATTGTGTTGTTTGTAATAAAATTTAAATAAACATCAAAGGAGAAAACGATGGCTCAACAATTTAATCCGCAAAATATAAAAAAACGGACATCAGTACTGGTTTTTCTTAAAGGTTCAACCGCACCGCTCGTTCTTTATGTTGAGAACCCGCAGGAATTGTATTCCGAACTGGCTCAGCTTGTAAAGTCCGCTTCAAATGTGGTTGTTGAAAAAGATACCCAGGGGCCTATTAAAAAGGTTTGTTTTATTGCAAACCAGATTGCAGCCCTTGCAATGCAGGAAGAACAATACGTTTAATTGAAATCAGGGATTTAGTGTATGCCGAATTATGTTGTAACAATTGAAGATATCGAAAATTCAGATGATAAAACCGTATTTTTTGACTTTGATGATTACATCGAAGGCGTAAGCTCGGACGGTAAGGTCAGCGCTGAACTTGTGTTAAAATCATTAGGCGATTTTATTGAAGTAAGCGGGCATGTAAATTGCATTTTGAATTTAGAATGCGATTTGTGTCTTAAACCATTTAAATATAACCTTGATTTTGATATAGATGAATTATACGCAAAAGAGGCGCTGCAAGAGAGTTATTCCCAGGAAACAGAACTTAAAGAAGGCCAGTTTGTAACAGACCTCAACGGCGCAGATCAAATTGATATTTATGACTTATTGTATCAATCTGTAATATTAAATTTACCAAATAAAAAAGTTTGTGGTATAAATTGT
>CALUYR010000001.1 GCA_944325045.1 Candidatus Gastranaerophilales bacterium | reverse complement strand
AGCTACATTAACCCCATGTCATCCTGAACTTGTTTCAGGATCTTGCCACCGATACATTATACCGACCAAGGAAAAAACTAACAATATACCCTTTGCGTCACGCACAGCGCAGCGTCAAGTAAGCGGGGACTACGTCCCCCAAAAAGAAAGCGAGACTGAGTGGCTGTCCAAGCAATTATGTCATCCTGAACTTGTTTCAGGATCTTGCCACCGAAACATTATACCGTCGCCAGAAAACATCAACAATATACTCTCTGCGTCTCGTACAGCGCAGCGTCATATAAGAGGGGACTTAGTCCCCGCATTCACTCTTGCAGAGGTCTTTTTACCATACTACCACTCGCCTCGTAAAGTCGCGTTCACCTTGGCGGAGGTTCTTATAACCCTAGGCATAATCGGAGTTGTTGCCGCGATGACTTTACCGACTTTGATAAATGATTATAAGGCTAAAGAAACTGTTACACGCTTAAAAAAGGTTTATAGTATTTTAAATCAGGCATACCTGCAAGCTCTAAATGATCTTGGAACTATTGATAATTGGGGGATTTCTGAGTCACAACTTGAAGAAGATCCGGACACCGGTGATATGGTTGTAGGAGATCTGGCTCAGAACAGCGCAAATTTATTTTGGAGCCGTTTGAAACCATATTTGAAAACAATTTCATCATGCCTTGATTCTGACGACGACCGATGTGCTACATATCCACATTTTTACTTAGGATCTTCAACTTCCAGAGGGGATTATATCCCCCGTATAGTTTTAAATGATGGCACTATTTTTTCAGGAGGATGGGTAAATAACTTAAATTGCCAGGGGGATACTCATTGTGTAGATTTCTCTGTTGATCTTAACGGCTCAAATCGTCCTAATGTTGTCGGCCGAGATATATTTTATTTTAGAGTATATAGTAATAGGATAAGTCCTATTGGAATAAATGGAGACAATAGACGTTCATTTGAGGATTATTGCTTACGCAATACAGCAAAAGATTATAACGGTTACGGTTGTACTGCTTGGGTGATATATAATGAGAATATGGATTATTTAAAATGCGACGGCTTAAGCTGGAGTGGTAAACATAAGTGTAAGTAAAATTTAAATAAACCTTCCGAACTTTGTTACGTCGGAAGGTTTATTATACTGCTTAGGTTTATTTTTTTAAACTTTTTTAAAACTTTTTAAGTTTTGCGTAAGAAGCATCCATAGCTTTCTTGCCCTGTTTGCCAAAATCTATTGTATACATAGTGCTTTCGCCAACCGGAATTACTTCTAAAATATGTCCTATACCAAGTTTGTCGTGGAAAACTCTCTCTCCAACATTGAAGAGGTCAGTCATCACATCAATTCCCTGAATTTTTCTTTCTCTTTCGGCCTGTTCATTGGCTTTTTGGAAATCAAGCCGTCGTTTTTCTTCCAGCATACGTTTTATCGCGTTATCTTTGAAAAATTCTTTAATTTTTTCTTCATCACGTTTTTTATTTTCCTGCGACTTAACAATAATTGTTCTTGCCGGAGTTCTGTTTGACTGAA
Source organism: Candidatus Gastranaerophilales bacterium (assembly GCA_944325045.1). Taxonomy (GTDB): domain Bacteria; phylum Cyanobacteriota; class Vampirovibrionia; order Gastranaerophilales; family Gastranaerophilaceae; genus UBA1221. The sequence continues at coordinate 30,934 of CALUYR010000001.1, read as the reverse complement.
CTGTAGTTGTCGAGCGTTTTTGTGGTGCAACAAAACCTTTACCGAATCCGGTTGAAGGTTTAACATAACCGTAACTGTCTGACTGGGCCGCTGAGTAGGAATAGCCAGCATCACCGGTTTTGGCCTTAGATACTGCGTTTCTGAATGTTGAAGAGTTATCAGTGCTGCCCTCAAAACCTATTGTGTTCAGTAATTGCCTTGGAATTTCTTCAATAAATCTTGACGGATTATAGTACTTGTATTCTCCCCACATTTGACGCCGTTTTGCTGATGTGAGATAGAGTTTTTCCTCTGCACGGGTCACTCCTACATACATAAGCCGCCGTTCTTCTTCCATTTCGGATGGTACATTGAATGTTCTCTGGTGCGGAAACACGCCTTCATCCATTCCTGCTAAGAATACAATAGGAAATTCCAGACCTTTGGCTGCGTGCAGCGTCATTAGAGTAACATTATTTGCAATGTTGTCCATGCTGTCAATATCAGAAACCAATGAAACCTGGGTTAAAAATTCCCCAAGAACGTTGTCATCCTCTTCTGGAACAAACTCTTCTGCAACGTTTACAAGTTCCTGAAGGTTTTCAATATCTGCTTCGCTTTCCGGCGTATTTTGCAGTTGTAATTCTGCAAGATATCCGCTTTTTTCAATAACAAGAGTTACAAATTCTCTTAAGTTATAAGATTTGCTTGCGTCTTTAAATTTTAAAATAAGATTAACAAAATCAGTTATTTTTGAGCGTGTTCGCGGCGGAATTTCGTTATCCTCCTCAATCTGCTTTGCTGCTTCAAACAAGCTTATATCTTCTTTATCTGCAAAGTTTTGCAATCTTTTAACCGTTGTGTCCCCGATTGAGCGTTTCGGAACATTTATGATTCTTTTAAAACTCTGGGAATCATCTGTATTATAAATAAGTTTAAGGTATGCGATAATATCTTTTATTTCTTTCCGGTCATAGAATTTTAACCCGCCGTAAATTCTGTATGGAATACCTGCTGCCATACAAGCTTCTTCTAATGCACGGGATTGGGAGTTTGTGCGGTAAAGAATTGCGTATTGATTATAATTTCCGCCGCTATCCTGTTTTATTTTGCTTGCAATAAAGTTTGCCTCATCAGATTCATCCTGGGCTTCAAAGTAATCTATTAATTCTCCTTCGCCTTTGTTTGAATACAGAACCTTTTCAACACGTTCGGTGTTGTTTTCAATGATTGCGTTGGCAACATTCAGAATATTGGCTGTTGAACGGTAGTTTTGTTCAAGTTTAATCAATTTAGTATTTTTAAAATCTTTTTGGAAGTTCATAATTATTGTGTAATCCGCCCCGCGCCAGCTGTAAATTGACTGATCAACATCACCCACAACACACAAAGAACGTTCTTCAGGAATTTCCGCCTGCGCATTTGTGTACAACATATTCACAAGTTTGTATTGTGCAAGGTTTGTGTCTTGGTACTCATCAACAAGTATATGCTCAAATCTTTCGTAGTAATCCCTTCTTACATTTGGGTTTTGCTCAAGAAGTTTTACGGTCAGCATAAGCATATCGTCAAAATCAATTGCGTTATTGTTGTTCAGGGTGTTTTCGTATTCTTCATATATTTGGGCAATTTTTTGCGATTTAAAATCTCTGGCAAATGTTGCAAAAGTGTATGCATCCTGCATTTTGTTTTTAGCATTTGAAATTACTGCCTTTACAAGTTTTGGCTGATAAACTTTGTCATCAATGTTTAATTTTTTTATCGCTTGTTTTATAACGGCATTTGTGTCCGTGTCATCGTAAATAGTAAAATTTTTGTCTAATCTTTTGCCTGATTGGAAATTATAGTTTTCAATATTTTCGCGCAAAATTCTGCCGCAGATTCCGTGGAATGTTCCAACCCACATGTATTTCACGGTGTTTTCGCCTAAGATGCTTCCCAGACGCTGTTTCATTTCTTTTGCGGCTTTATTTGTAAAAGTTACTGCTAAAATATTTTTCGGCCGTACTCCGTTTTGTATGAGGTAAGCTATTCTCGAGGTAAGTACTTTTGTTTTTCCGCTGCCTGCCCCGGCAAGGATTAAGAGGGGGCCTTTAGTCGTTTGAACAGCTTCTTTCTGTTCTTTATTAAGATTTTCCAATATATTTTCCATATACCCTATTCCCAAAATTAAAGTTTTGTGTTATAATCAGCATAATCGAAAAATATAATTATTGCAATGAGAAAGTAGGAAAAATGGTAGAAAATGAAATTAATATTTTAATGAATTCCGAAGATAATAACGGTCAGGATAATCAGCCTTCAATAATGGTTCCGATGGATGATATGGACATTGTAAAAGCGGATTCCCCGCATACCGTTGATGAATTAGCCCAGGAACTTGCAACTTTAAGACAATCGGCAAAAAAAGTCGCAATTATAGGCAGCCGGAATTTACCTATTACTCATCAGCAAATGATTGAAACTCTTTCCACTGCACTTGTTATGCAGGGAAATACAATAATTACTTCAGGCGGTTCTTCCGGGACTAATGCCGCTGCCATTCGCGGTGCTATGAAAGCTAATCCTGAAAAGTTACGTGTTATCTTGCCGCAGACAATCGGCCAGCAGCCAAGCGATGTTCAGGATCAGTTAATCGGCGTTCCTAATATTGTTGAACACGCTGACAGAGCTATGATGACTTTGGCTGATGCTTCCCGCGTTTGTAACAGAGAAATTATTGATGAATGCGACCAGTTGATTTGTTTCTTGTCTCATACAAGTAAAACTTTGCATAACGCTGTTCAGTATGCGGAAGAGGGTCACAAAGTTATTACTGTATTCTATTTAGATTAAGTTTTTGAAATCCGTTAAGATGATTTTATGCCGGATCTTTTTGGAAAAATAGTTCTTAGCGGTTTTTCGTCTTTAGAGCTAGTATTATTATGAGTGAACTATTAAAAAAACTTACGGGAAAAAATAAAAATGATTATGAAGCCGCTGCTTCTCATTTGGTGAACGATTGTGATGCAGAGTTGTTTTCTGAACTCGTTAAGCAGGATAACTTTTTATTTGATTTTGTAAAGCAAAATGTTGCGCAAAGAATTTTCAATGCGTGTAATGAAAATAATTACAGAAATTTGCTGGCTTTTTTCAAATATTACTCCCCTTCGTATGATGAGGCAATTGTTTCGGTTCTGGCAAACTTTGCGGATGAAGATTTAACAGATGAAATTCTTGAGATTTTTGAAAACGGCACCGATGATGAAAAATGTTATTGTGCAAAGTTTTTTTCATATATTCAAGATCCTCTTGCCATTGATTTGCTAAGAGCAAATTCCTATACTGATAATGAATCTTTAAACGCAAATTGCGCAGCAACTCTTGGCATTTTGCAGGATGAGGAGTCGTATAATTTTGCAATTGCAAAGCTTGATAGTGAGGATGAATTTGAAAAATTATCTGCTGTTAAGTTTCTGGTCATCTATGGAAATAAAGATGCCTTAAATAATATTCTTGCTGCAATGAAAAGTTCTACAATGGCCGAAAATATAGCAGGATATATTCCGTATCTTACGGATTTGTCTGAGCTCATTTCGTCAAGTTATTCAGACGGCATGCTTGTTTTAAATAATATAATCAGCGGTCTTGGTGAAATTTTAGGGCTTTATGAAGTTTTAAATTACGATTTGTTTAACGTTTTTGAATATTTGCTTACAAGACCTTTTGACAGTGTTTCCGCGGTTGTTCTGCTTAACGCCCGGGACAAGTTTAATACGCTTACTGAAAATGATGAGTATCTTTTTGATGAAGATAAAAATACCAGAGACGAGATCAATGATATTAAAAAACTTCTTAACGGCATTAACAAAAAAGAATTACAATCCATGCTAATTCCTGAATTGCGTGAGGACAGCCTTTTTGTTTATACAGCTTTGGATTATACCGACAATGTTGAGGCTGTCAGGGAGCTTTTGAGGTGCGGAAACCAAACAATAATTTTAAAAACAGCCGAAATTTTAAAAAAACTTAATTCTCTTGATAATACGGCAAAAACAGTTGCGTTGTTGAAAATTACAGATGAGAATATCAAATCCATTATAAGAGCATTATAAATTCTGTTGTTTGAACGGGCAGGCTTGCTGCGCGAATGGTATACCGCTGGTTAAATTTCTGTTTGTGGTATAATTAAATTATGGATTTTCAGGAGAAAACATTAACATCAGAATGTGTCTATGACGGTAAAATTTTAAGAGTTTTGCGTGACGAGGTCGAGATATCTACCGGCAGAAAATCTTTCCGGGAAGTTGTAAGACATTCGGGCGGTGTTGTTATTTTGGCGTTGAAGGATTCTGAAACAGTATTGCTTGTTAAACAGTTCAGATATCCGGTGAATAAGACTGTTTTGGAGCTTCCGGCAGGTAAGCTGGAAAAAGGCGAAAATCCTGATTTTGCTTGCAGGCGTGAACTGGAAGAAGAAACAGGGTTTAAGGCAGATAAGTGGACTTCTCTCGGATATATTCATACAACGCCGGGATTTTGTGATGAAAAGCTTTATCTCTATAAAGCCGAGGAATTGCATTTTGTCGGAGAACATCCTGATGAGGGTGAAGTTTTAAAGGCTTTTGAGATTAAAATTTCTGATCTTATGTCTATGATAAAAAATGGGGAAATTAACGACGCCAAGACAATTTGTGCTGTTATGAGAGGGTTATACTTATGATAAAAATGGTTGCAACAGATATTGACGGCACTATTTTGAGATATGATTTTGTGTTTAATCCTGCGGTTAAAGACTGCATTAAAAAGTTATGCGAAAATGGCGTAAAGGTTGTTCTTGTTACCGGCAGAATGCATTATGCTGCGCTTAAAATTGCAAAAGAACTTGGTATTGATACTCCGATTGTCTCATATCAGGGCGGGCTGATAAAAGAACAGGGTGAAAACGGTAAAGTTTTATATGAAAAAACACTTTCTGTTAAGAGAGCCAAAGAGGTTATTAAATGGGCAAAAGAAAATAATATTCATATAAATCTTTATATGGATGATGTTCTTTATGTTGAAAATGACGATATTGCCGTAAAGCGTTACACTAATGAACGATATATCCCATATCAGGTTTGTAATTTTGATGAGCTTGAAATAAAGCATGTTAATAAAATTTTGGCTATAGATTTTGATGATGCAGAACGTGTTACAAGCTGGGTTGAGTATCTGAACAAAGAAATGCCTGAACTTTATGTTGTTAAATCTACTCCTTATTTTTGCGAAATTTCAAATATGGAGGCTAAAAAATCTTGTGCTGTGGATTTTTTAAGCCGCATGTGGGGAATAAAAAAGGATGAGATTTTAACGATTGGTGATCAAAATAATGACATTGAGCTTTTAAAAGCCGGCGGTGTTGCTGTTGCAATGGGTAACGGAACGCCTGAATTAAAATCTTGCGCTGATTATGTTACAGATGATGTCATGAATGACGGTTTTGTTAAAGCTGTTGAAAAGTTCTGCAGGATTAAGGTTTGAAAATTTTTGCCGGCGGCGGATAAGTCTTGCCCCTGATGTTTATTTTGTAAAAAAGGAGAGAATATGAAAGAATTTAATATCCCGGAAAATATTATTCCTAAAGCAGAAAAAGAGTTAGTAAAGCTTCTTAAGGGAAACAGAAATTTTGTAAACGGCACTCCGACGGCTGATAATATGTCTCTTGAGCATTTGAAAAAATATGCGTTTCATCAGGAACCTTATGCAGTTGTTCTCAGCTGTTCGGATTCAAGGGTTGTGCCTGAAATTATTTTTGACTGCGGCATTGGAGAACTTTTTGTTGTAAGGGTTGCGGGAATTACTGCAGGGCCAAACGTTATTGAAAGTATTGAGTATGCTGTTAAAAAACTTAAGACCCCTTTATTAATTCTTCTCGGGCATGATGACTGCGGGGTTATGAAGTATGCAAAAGATCATTACCCTGAAATTACTGACGATTTCCAGTCAATTCTTAAGTGCGTTTATCCGGTTCTGGACAAGGAAGAAGATGTTACCTGCCACAACTACTTTGCTCAGCAGCATACCAAGTGGGTTGAAGATACTTTGATGGAAAAGTCTAAGATAATTAAAAATGCTGTTGATAATAAAGAACTCTATATTGCAAAATGTCACCTTGACCATTCTACAGGGCTTGTTGATCTGATTGAGTAATTTTTATTTGCATTTGTAGGGGCCGTCCCAGGATAAGTTATCACAGTGCAGATAATCCATATTTTCTTTGTATATAACCCAGCCGGTACAATCAGACCAGGATTTTTTTGATAAGCAGTTTTTCATATTGCCGTCATCTCCGTTGTCTTGAGGTGTGCCGGATGGTAATATGCCGTATTTTGTTATGGCAAATCTGAAAAAATCTTTTCCGTATGTATGTGATGGCATCTTAGGTTTTAACATAATATACATATCTCCGCACCCGTTTTGTAATAATTTTGATTTTCCCCATTTTAAGCTGCATTTTCCGTCTGTAGCTACAAATATTGAGGAGATACCTATACCATCAGCTAATATTACCGGATAAAATTTTATTTTCTGATTTTTTATTGAGCCGTCAAGATAATATTCGCTTACTGTTCGTGCACAGCTTTCATCCTGGCAGACCGATATTGTCTTCATATACGATAAAAGCCTGTTCCGAACTAAGTTTGAGCTGTTTTTTGCTTCTTCACTTTTCTGTTTATTTCCGTTTTCGTCGAGGACAAAGTTGCCGTTTTCATCTTTTTCATAATATTTTGGGAAAAATGTAAAAAAATATAGAAAGTCTTTGGGCTATACGCAAATGCAAATTGCGGAGATGCTTGATGTTGATCAGAAACATATTAGTTTTATTGAAAGCGGAAACAGCTTTCCTTCAGCGGCTTTAATAGCAAAAATTTCCGAGAAGTTACAAGTAGCCCCGAGTAAGTTATTTGAGTATACGGATTTGCCTTCTATGGAAGAGTTAAAAAAACAATATTTTATATATAATTGAAAAGTCCTCCTATGACGAGCTTGAAAAAATACATAATTATGCAAGCACTTTGTATATTACAAAACAATGATAATTTTGTCTAAAAATTTTTACGTGATAAACTTTATATGTATTTAGTAAAAGGAGAGAAAAAGATGATAAACGAAAAAATGGAAAAAGCTTTTAATGACCAGATTAACGCTGAATTGTATTCGGAATATCTGTATCTTTCAATGAAAGCATATTTTGAAACATTAAACCTTAAAGGATTTGTAAACTGGATGGATGTTCAGGTTCAGGAAGAACACGCTCATGCTATGGGTATGTTTGATTACATAAACAGCCGCGGCGGCAAGGTTACTTTAAAGGCTATTGACGCTCCAAAAACAGAGTGGAATTCACCTTTGGAAGTTTTTGAAGATGTTTTGAAACATGAAGAACTTGTTACTTCTTTAATAAATAAAGTTGCAGATGTCGCTGAAGAAGTTAAAGACAGAGCTGCTTTGAACTTTTTGAATTGGTACATTAAAGAACAAGTTGAAGAAGAAGATAATGTCGGTAATGTTCTTGCTACATTGAAACTTATAGGAAATGATTCTAACGGATTATTGGCACTCGATAAGGAACTTGCTACAAGAACTTTTGTTGCGCCGGTTATCGGATAAGCAATTTTACGGATAATTAATTTAAAGGCGGGCTGATTATATGGCCTGCCTTTTAATTTGCTTTTATTTTTACGCTTCTTATAACTCTTTTAATAGCGGAAATTCCGTTAATAAGTTTTGCGTACAAGCTCCTTAATGTGATATTTTACAGCTTCTGTTATCATAAGATCCGGTTCTTTGGCCGCAAATTCATCCAGTGTTGTTATAGCATTTACAATATCCCCTTTCTGTTCCAGCAGCAAGCCGCGTAAAATTATCCCAAGCGGGTTATGGTCATTATATGATTTTGCAATCTGTTCGTCTGCATAACCAAGTTGGTAATAGCATTCAGCAAGATTTTGGTAATATTTAAAATTCAGCGTGAATTGCTGCAGCGCGCGTTCAAAACAGTCCTGCGCCAGTTCGGGTTTGCCAAGTTTCATATAGCATTCACCTAAATTGTTGTAAAATACTGAGCTCGCCTGTACATCCGGCGCAAGGCTTATTGCAATCTTAAACTCCTGGGTCGCCGGATAATAAGCTCGCTCCTCCATATATATAAGCCCCATGTTGTTATGAAGATAAGCGTTTTGCTCGGACTCAATTACATATTCTTCAGACTTTTTGTACCCTGAAAATATGATCGCAATTGCTAATAAAGTTGTAACAAAAAATTTTTTCATACAGAAATCTGCCTGTTAAATCCGCTGACTTTTATTTATATAATTTATATAATTATAAAAGATCAATTTCCAAACCTTCATAAGCAAGTATCGAATCAGGATCAATACTTTTGTATTCTTCTTTAATTTGGTTAAGTTTTTCGTCGTCATAAGAAGGGTCATAATGGAAAAATACAAGCTGTTTTGCTTTTAGCTGTTTCCTGCACTCAACTGCCATATCAAATGTTGAATGACCGTATCCCTGTTTTGTTACAAAAGGATCAAGGTAATCCTCTGTTGTATACTGCGCGTCATGTATTATTAAATCACAGTTTCTTGCAAAGTTTACAAGTTTTTTATCTCCTCCTGCGTAACTTTCTTTGTCTGTTGCGTATACAAGAGTTTTTCCTTTATAAGTTATTTTGTATATAATCACACCTTCCTGCGGATGGGCGTAAGATCGGTAGCAGGTAATTAAAACATCATCAGCGCCGATTTCCTGGTCTGTGTCAAGCTCAATACGTTTTATTACCGGCGGCTGGTTATCTCTTAAAAGTATTCCTTCTGTTTCGCTTATGTTATGAATATTTAAATTCCCTGCGATGTCGCCAAGGTCAAGCGGAAATGATTTCCCGAACAAAAGGGTCGCAAGTTCATCCGAAAGGCTTTCATTATAATTAACATTTCCATATACATCCACAACTGTTGAGCGAATATGCAAAGGCCTGAAAAATGTAAACCCTTGTATGTGATCCTGGTGGATATGTGACAGCAACACTACGGCATTAATAGGGGTTCTGTCCTCTGTTTTTACTCCGGACATAATATACTGTTTGGTTAATTCATCTCCGACATTTATCAAACCTGTGCCGGCGTCAAGTATTATAAGGTGGTTTCCGGCATGGACTTCTACGCACGAGGTATTTCCTCCATATTCAAGATAGTCCTTCCCGATTACCGGGTAGCTTCCTCTTACACCTCTAAATTTAATTTTAAATTCGCTCATATTCTTTCCCCGCTATTTTTTAATTTCAAAAACACCATTCCGGTCTTTTTCTTCACCTGCATACAAGCTTGAAGAAAATACCATCATTTTTGCAAGGTTTCTGATATTTGTTTCCCTTGTATCTTTCTGCCGGATATCAAATGTAACTTTTTTTCTCCCGTTTTTTATGTTAATTATCCTGAAAGCATTCGGATAAGACACCAATGCCGGGGAGCTTACGTATAAAACATTGTCGCGCTGTGTAATTTTGTTGGCATGGTAATGCCCCTGGAAAACTGCGATCGGATTTTTGTATTTTTCGATCAAAGCCTGAACCTCTCCGGCATTAAGAAGTCTGTGACCTTCGCTCGGAAACGGTTCGATGATAGGCACATGCATAAAGATCAAAACAATATCTTTTTTTGCACTGCTTAGTTCTTTGTCAAGCCATTGCAGCTGCTCCTGACTGATTTCGCCGTTAGATGTAATTCTTGTGTCAATTATTGTGTCTAACGCTATTACTTTATAACCTTTTCTCGGACTGAATGAATAATACGGTTTTGTAAATTTAAAGTTTTCATTATGAGTTCTTAAAATTTCAAGATAAAGATTTTTTGTCAAAAATCCGCCGACACAAGGGTCATGATTGCCAAATGCAAAATACCACGGATATTTTAGTTTTTCCACATGCGGAAGCACTGCTGTTAATTCTTTTTCAAAAGGTTTGTCTATCAAATCACCTGTAAACATGACAAAATTTATATCCGGGGTTTCATTTATTTGTGCAATAACATCATCGAGAAGTTTTGGGGATTCTGCCGTAAGTTTGAATGATGTATTGACATTTCTTGTGGAAAAATGGACATCTGATACCTGCGCAAATTTAAGGTCGCTTGCGCTGTAGCACTGAAGTCCGTATACCATTATGCCGGCTAAGATTATTGTAAACATCCCGCTTAGGGCACGGGATATCATAGATTCTTTTCTTTTTTCTTTTTTCTTTGATCTTTTTCTACTCATAAATATTTTTTACTTCCGGTCTTTCTTCATGTTCGAGTTGTTTTGAATTTATGTTTTTTATCAAAGCTTTTGTTTCATTATACTTTGCATTTAATTCTTTATCATCATCAGATAGAATGATTGCTTTATCCAAGTTAAGCATGGCGTTGCTGTATTCTTTAAGTCCGAGGTAACTCAGTCCTAAATATTTAAATACATCTGAAGTTTGAACTTCCCGGGAAACTTCTGTAAGGATTTCGATGGCCTTTTTATAGTTGCCTCTTTTGTAGAGTATAATTCCGTGAATTAATTTGTATTCAATATCTTCATTAAGTGCAAGTGCTGTAATAATTTCTGTTTCAGCGTCAACGAGCTGTCCTTGCATTAAGTAGGCTTTTGCGCGGATTGCGTAGGCTAAATCATTCTGCTGGTTATAGTACAAAAATCTTTTTATAGGTTCATTAACCAACTCGTACATGCCGGAATCCAGATAACACATGGCAATTGCAAGCAGCGCCTGGGTAAACGACGGCTGCATTTGGTAAGCCGCAAAATATGCATCAATTGCCTGCTTATATTCTTTATTTTCTCTGTAGTAATCGCCAAGATAGCTGTATGCCCAGAAATTTCCGTTCTTAAGCGCTTCTTTCAACGCGTTTCCTTCATTAACTCTGTCACCTGTTTTTTTGTAGGCAAAAGCTTTATCTAACTGTGGATTAAAACCTGTTATAAAAGATTTTTGGTTTTTGGTTCCCAGCTGATAGAGAAGATTTTTCAATTTTGGAAATTCCGGATTATCCGGCTTAAGTTTTATTATTCTGTCCAGATACGTTACGGCATCGGCGTAATCTCCAAGGATACAGTCGTTTGATACTATATCCATGTAATCTTCTATAATCTCATCCGTTGCGGATTTTGCAGGCAGCAGCGCAGCCGCAAGCATTATGATCAACAAAACAACCCTTTTTTTCATAAAATGATTATACCATGAAAAATATCTTCTGTTTATAAGATTGGACATGGGGGTAATTATTTTTTCATGGATTTATTTATTTGGGATCGGATTTTGTTTGCTTTGTAGAGGTATTCGGTTAATCGTTCGTAATTTTGCGCCGTTTCTCCGTAAGGAGTTTTCATTTTTATAAGTTCATCTACATTTTTATTGATTGTTGCAAGTGTTTCAAGTGAGTCTCCCAGAATTTCAAGAGTTTTAAAACGTTTAGAAATTTTTGCAAGTATGCGGCGTTTTATAAATCTTTTAACGGCGTTTATAATCGGCATTTTGCGTTGGCTGACGCCGGTGACGGCATGGGTTATTCCGTCTGAAATTTTTGATGGAAGATCCTGACTGGAGTATTCTTTATACAGATCCCGTAATTCCTGTTCTATTCTTTGCTTTTTTACCCGCAGGCTGAAAAGATCTTGCTGGTTGCCTACGTTGTCAGCTATTTTTATTTTTTCGTTAAGGTCTTTTAGTATTTTTTCTTTATCTTCTATTTTGTATTCAAGTTTAAGGGATTCATCTTCTACATTAAGGTAGGCTTTTTCTTCAAGAATTGCAGAGTCCAGGTCATTAAGCCTTTTGGGATTTGTGACAAGGTTAGAGATGGATATTGACTGTTGGGGAGTCAAAAGCCAATTGGTTTCTGCTCCTTTTAGTGTTGAAAATATGTTTTTCTTTTCATTTTTCTCCATACAATAATTTTAAAATATAAACAAAAAAATTTTTTCCGTCAAACAGTGTAAAATGTTACAATTCTCTGTTCATTTGAAACATTTTCTTATTAATAAACGTAAAAACCGGGAAAATATCCCGGTTTACAAATTATTTTTTTGCGTATTTTAAAAATGTTTGTACTTTTGTCTGCATAAGTTCTTCTACGATAAGCCATTTCCCGTCGGGTTGTTTTTTTACTATCATATATGTTTTTAGTTTATAATTTTCTCCTGCAGGCTGCCGCAGCGATGATATTTTATATCCGTTTGTAACTTTTTCCGACGTAATATCTGTGTATGAATTTTTGTATTTTCGGATTTTTGCTGTTTTCTGTCCTATTTTAAGTTGTTTAATATATGTATCGGTATCTGTTTCTACATCTACAAGGCTGCCGTCCGGCTTAATTACCTGGCGGATAATTTTGGCATTTGGAGAATACATTTTTATGACTTCCGGATCATAATTGTTTGCTGCCGAAACATATTTCTTAAAAAATTTAACTGCCTCCTGCTTGTCATCTGCAAACACTGTATTGCTGAATACGCATAGGATTAACATACATATAAGCAGGTAAAAAATTTTTTTCATAAAAAAGTGCTCCTGTTATTACAAATAAATTGTAATCATCTATGGACACTTTTTCATTAGACTTCAGGCGGGTTTTAAATCCCTCATGGGCTTAAGTTAGTATTACATATTTATTCTTTAAACATGTCATAAAAATTGTATAGTTGAAAAGGCGCAAGTTTGGTCATTGCTTCTAAAAATTCTATAAATTCTTTTTTCATTTTTTCGAGAGTCAGAGATTTTTTATCTTCGTTGTAGAATTTTTTCAGATAAATTTTGTATCGGTCGTTTTTTTCCTTAATTGCGCTTACAAAATACACCGGCACTTCCATAAGCTGCGCAAATCTGAATGTGCCGAGAGGGAATTCAACTGTACTATTTAGGAATTTCCCTTCAAAATTTGTGCTTCCTGCAGATATTCTATCTCCGGCCATAAAAATTATACCGCCGTTGTTAAGTTTATCTTTCATCTCAATGGAGGTGTTTATGTTTATTTCTTCAACCGGGTATGGGTACATTGGAACATCGTTTGCTATCTGCTTTAAAAATCCGTTAAAAATCTTACACTGGTCTTTAGCCATAAAAATGTATACACCGTTGCAGGTCTCTTTTATGTTTGTATTCATAAATACACGCATTACATCTATGTTGCCTGCGTGATTACATATAAAAAATACTCCTTTTTTGGCTTTTAAGTCATTCAGCCATTTTTCTTTTTCTTCATTGTCGGCAAATGTTATTTTTTCAGGAGGATACTGGCCTGAAAATATTTCCATTCTGTCGATTAATGCATACGAGTAGTTTAAAAAATGACGGAAAATATTAAATAACGTTGGTTTTATCCCGGCTTTTAAAAGATATTTTGCTGAATACGAACGGATATCTTTCGCTCCTGCAAATACAAATAATGTTATAAAAAAAGTAACAAATTTTACTGCATTTTTACCGAAAATTTTATGTATAAAATACAGCGTAAATAATCGTTTAGTACCTGCTGCTTGTTCTTTTATTTCATACCATTTCATTTTTTATACACTCCAAAAGAGTATAATCATGTTTTCCTACTGTATATTTTTCTTTAACCTTTAGTCCGGATTTATTTATAAGTTCTCTCATATCTTTTTCGGAATACATTTTGCTGTTTCCGTTTGCCATGCAGGTAAAATAAAGTGATATATGGGTTAAAGAATATTCGGCGCCTTTGAAATTTTGATTATCTATAAATGGTTCGAGAATATAAATGTGCGTATTATCTTCTGAAACTTTAGAAATATTTTTAAGTATAGACACAATCTGTTCTTCTGAAAAGCAGTCTAAAAACTGGCTCATAAAAACAGCCCCGGACATTTGAGGAAATTTGGCATCTTCTGCAATGACGTTTATTCCGTAAAAATCACATCTTTCCGATTGAACGCAGCTTTTAGCTCTGTCAAGATTTTCAGGTAAATCAAGAAGTGTAATTTTACAGTTATTATTGTATTGTAAACATGCCATTTCAAATTTGCCGGTGTTGCCGCCGATATCAAAAATTTCTTTAGGATTATTCTTAAAAATGATATTTAAAACTTTATTAAAACAAGTGTCAGAGTAATAGTGATCAAATTCATACCAGCTTTTTTGAACTTGTTCAGGCAGTTTGGATAATGCAGGATAAATTGTCGGATAATCTCCCAGATATTTTTTTAACCCTTCCGGTTTTCCGCTTTTGAAAGAATTTTCGATTTCACTTGCACCAAGGTAGCAGACATCCTTCATAAAATTGAAGTTAACTCTTGTCATTTCATTTTCCAAAAACGTTCGGCCAAGATCTGTCAGGTAAAATTTCCCGTCCTTAAAATCAATAATTCCGGAAACGATTGCGGCTTCTGATAATGTTTTTGCACAGTATTTTGAAATTTTGCACCCGGAAATTATTTCGCTGATATCAGCCGGCCCGGCATTAAGCATTTCCAGTACACCGAAGTCGATAAGGGCCGCTATTACCTGAAAAGTAAACGGAGCAAATATTATTTCCTGCGCTTTTGTAAAAGCTTCCAAGCGTTTGGGATATTTTGTTCTTTTTCGTCTGTATTTTAATTTTGTTGCATTTTTTTCCATATTGATATTAAAATTATACCATGAAGATTTTTTATTTAAACCTTAGCAGTTACGACCTGCCGCAAATGAGCCGAACGGAAAGGAAAAAACTTCAGTCTCAGCTTGGGCGGTATATTGTTGATTATGTTGCAAATTTTTATTATAACGTCAAAGACAGAGAGGTTGTTGAGGAAAACGGCAAACCTAAATTCCTTCATTGTGATTTATGTTTTAATATTTCGCATTCAAATGATATAGTCCTGGCAGCATTTGATAGTATGCCTTTGGGTGTTGATGTTGAGTTCATGCGTGAGAGAAATTTCAGGGAACTTTTTGCGCATTATGGTATAAGGGCTGACGGAAGGGAACTTTTTTACAGATTTTGGACTAACCTTGAGGCAAAGATTAAAATTCAGGCAGAAATTAAGCAGGAATTTTGTTTAAAGCTGAATGATTATTATATGCTTTCGGTTTTATCTTCAAATCCTGATGAAGGGATTAAAACAAGGCTCAAAATATACGAACTCAACAGTCCGGCAGCAAGTATAAATCCTAATGAACTGATTAATTTAAAACTTGTAAATGCAAGCAGCGCAAATGAAAATACGCTGGTTGCGCAAGAAAGAATTACAGCGCCTGAGGAATTTTTCACTCCGCTTGCTCTGAAAACCGAGTAATCAAGACCAAAACCCATTATCAAATATATTGCCATAACATGAAACATATTGATTTCCTGACCGCATACACTTACAAGGCCGATCGAAAAACACGCGGCCAATATTGAAGGAAGTGTTATTTGTAATGCTTTTAAAATACTTCTATAGATTATTCCCAATAATATAAGTAAGATTGTAAGAATAGGAAATATTAATTTCAGGCAATGTACGCGGCATTCTTTAATCTTTGTTGAAATATCTTCCTGCAGATTAATGTATTGTATTCCTTCTCCTTTTATTTTTTCAGGGGATTCAATGTCGTATAAGACCATAACTGATTTATTGTTCCCCAGCATAAATTCTGAAAGATATGAATTCGGATTATAGTCTAAATATCCTTCCGGCTGTTTGGGGGTTATTAGATTTGTAATTTGCGCAGGAGTTAAAAATGAGGCGTAATCTTTAAGTGATGTTTTGTACAATTCGTTTATAAATTTTTGATTCTCATCCTGGCGTTTGTGTGATGGGATAAACTTTGATAGTGATTGGTATGTGTTGAGGTTTTGTGCAAGTTTTTCTTCTTTTTGCAGAATTTCTTCAATATTTTTTCCGTCAACAACTGCAAAAGATGTTTTATAATTGGAATTGGTAAGTTCTTTGAACAAATTTTCCGATTTCATAAGCTCTTTGGATGGAATATACATGTTTTTGATATCATCATTAAATTTTATTGAATAAAATCCGGCTGTTGTTATCACAATCATTAATCCTAAAATTAGGGCTTTGATCTTATTCGGAATATTTACGGAAAGATGTTTTTCGTAATTGTTAAATAAATTTTTGCATATAAGCGGATAAAAAAGTACAACAAAAAGATAAACAGTTACAAGGCCGGTAATTGTGTATAAAGAAATTTGTTTAAGCATTTCCAGGCCTGAAAACAGCAGAATAAAAAATGCAGAAACAGTTGTTAAAAGACTTACCGTTAAACTTTTGAAAATTTTATCCAGATTTTTTTCCACAAAATAATGAAGTGAATAGTCAATGCAAATTCCTATAAGAGTTGTAGAGAAAACGAATGTCAGAACGTGAATTGAGCCAAAAATCTGCGACACAACCGCGTAACCTGTAAATATACCAAGTCCGAGACTTGTCATTGCAGGGATAAGAAGTTTTAAATTCCTGAAATAAAAATAGCAAAGCCAGATTATAAATAATGTCGATAATATACAGATTAAGTTTATTTCTACTATGGATTTTGAACTTGCGTAATATGAGTGGATCGGTGCCCCTGTAAGATATATTTTAGCGTTTTGGACTGAAAGTTCTTTTTTTATTTTATTAAGAGTTTTTATTCCGGTGTTTAAGATTGTCGGAGAAAGTGCCAGATCCCTGTTAACCGTGAGCGGTATTATTTTGTAAAATTTTTCGTTATGATTTATAAGACCTGCTGCCAGATAATCCTGACCGTCTGCAAGATTCATAAGATAATCCGTAAACAATAAAAAAGGATCCTCTTCTATCGGAAGTAAAGAAACACCGAGTGGATTTAAAAGCCGTTCATAACCTTGTTGTTTTACTGCTTCAAAATCTTTTTCCGCAAGTAGTTTCCTTGAACTATCAGAAAGCAAATTTCGGTGGTATTTTTTATATCCTTCAAGAATTGTTTTAACATCCGTTGATTCTGATTTAAAAATATTCCGGTCTGTTTTGCCGAGAAATTTTTCTGATGTTTTTTCGCAATTTTCGGATTCGCTGCATTCAATGATGACATTTATTTTGGACGAATACTGATTACTAAGCGTTACGATTAAGTCGCTGTTCTGATCTTTGGCAAAAACAGCCCGCAATATATTTGTCTCGGTTCCCGCCGGACGGATAAGTGTTATAATTCCAAGGCTTAGGATTAGTATTATAAATAATATTCTAAGAAATTTTTTCATACCTTAGCTGCATTGTGTAAAATTTAGTTTTGTACTTCCGTTGTTTAAAGTGTTAATGTTTATTTGATTAATCACTGTTTCACCAAGTATAATTATATTTTTCAGCTGTGACGCTGCCGGACTTTTTGCCTTTGGTTTCAGAGCAAGCTGCCATTTGTTTCCTTGTTTTTGAAAATACATATCAAAGTTTTTTTCAACATAAGAATAATCTTTCTTGGAAATTGATACAATTATATCTGTTATATATTTATTTTGTCCTGATGTGTAAGATGTGGTGTATTTTACCGGATAAAGTGTATCAAACACCACCCCTTTTTTTTCTATAAATTGGAAATTCCCTCCTGATCTCAAAACATTTTGGGAGTTATTTAATAATTTTTCCTGGGTAAATTTGCAAGAAGCATTTTTAAATTCCGGGATATTAATCTGGTCAGGCTGAACTTTATGGGAAAAAATCCCTTCAGCTGCAAAAACAGAAATGCCGTATGCTGTACTAATCAAAATTCCAAATAATAAAATAATAACCTTTTTCATAATTTAAACTTTACAACAAGAAAGCATTTTTTTCAAATTCTCAGGAGCTGTATAAACACTTTCTTTTGTTGTCGTATTTATGCAGATTTGCATACTTTTGGCTTTGAAAACTTTTTCCCCGGATTTCTCATCAAAGATTGTGTATTTTATAATTATGCACGGTTCTATTTCTTCCAATACCGTTTTAACCCGCAGCACCTGATTAAAATAGCAGGGTTTTATAAACTTTAAATCCATTGTTGCAACAGGGTATGCAATTCCGTCGTTTCGCATATCATCGTAATTATATCCGATTTTATTCAGTAAATCACATCTGGCTGTTTCAAGAAATTTGATGTAATTCCCGTGCCATACAACATTCATAGGATCAAGATCATAAAATTGTACGGTTAATACTGTTTCCGCTTCAAATATCATAAACTTCCTTTCGTTATTTTACAAATATACCTGATGAATATATTTTGTCATCCCCCAGGTAGGTAAATTCGACTGAATTATCTTTATTTGTTAATTTTAGGATTAATTCTTCGTCGGGTTTAATTATATTGGAAAATTTTATTCGTTTTGCCTCAATGTTTGAAAGTTTGATATTAAATACTTCGTCTGCAAACCAGTTTGCGTAAAATAATTGCACAACCCCGGGTAATACCGGCATTACATCAAAATGTCCGCGGAAAAAGTTTGAGTTCGCTTTGAACATGAGTTTTATCTCGAAAGATTCTCCAATCTTTTTTCTGCCCGTTACGAGCGGATATGAAAGATTTAGTCCGAAAATTTTTTCTAATTTATTCTTATCAATTTTCCCTCTCTGGTTTTTAGGCAGCTCGTCCAAAAAACGCCATCTTTTTGGTGTTATTTCGGAATATTCCGAAACGTATTCTTTTAGATCTTTCGGTGTTAAATTTTTGTTATCTGTTACTATTGCGCATACCAAATTGTTTTCATATTTAAAGCAGTATGATTCTATTACGTCTTTATGATTATTCAGTATATTTTCTATTTCCGGTAAAGAAATCCGTTTTTCTCTGACTTTAACAATCCGGTCGTTTCTGCCCAATAGATAGAATTGTTTATCTGTTAATTTTTCTATTTTATCTTCCATATACAGTTCTTTGCCGATAAAGAATTTTGAATTTACAATGAGACAGCCGTTGCTGTTTTGTGAAATTTTTACGCTTTCCAGTTTATTAAAATATTTGGTATTTGTTCTGTAACCTATAGTACTGCTTTCTGTACTGCCATATATATCAATTATTTCCGAAGTTTTATTGAAAAAATCTCTTATTTTTGTGCTTAATTTATCTCCGGCTGTGAAAATTTTATATGGAGCCGAAGAAAATTTTATATCATATTTTGCCATTTTTTCCAAAAAAGATGGTGTTGAAATCAGAACATAGGGTTTAGAGGTTTGTATCTGCTCAGGATATTCTATTCTTTCAGTATTGACTATATAGCCGGCTGAAAACGGAATTACAAAATGGAATACTATTCCGAACATGTGGGTCATTGTTGTTGTTGAATAAAAAACTAAATCCTCAATAAAATTAAACATACTCAGAATTTCAACGGCTTCTTCTTCCATATTTGTCAGGTTTTTGACAATAGTTTTAGGCTCGCCGGTTGAGCCTGATGTATAAAAATTCACAAGAACCTCTTCGGGATTTATTTTTTTAAATCCGGCTTGCGGGGTGCTGTATTCTTTTAAGACTGATGTATTGTTGGTTTGTTCCGGTATGTAATTAAAGTTGAGAGTTTTTATTCTGTTTTTGTCGGTCAGAAGGTAGATTTTTTTCCCGCAAAATATTGCTGCAAAAAAGTTTACGATAAAATCAAGCCCGTCCCGGCCGGTTATAACAACGTTCGGGATATCTGTACGCGAAAAAATATTTTGAACAGAATGAACATACTCTTTCAATTCTCTCATTGATATAAGCTTTTTTCCGTGTTCGATTACTGTTTCGTTATCATATTTATCAGTATAAAATTTTTCCAGTATCATAATATTTTTTTCTTCTTTAAGATTCTTCTTATAGTATATTCAACAATAAAAAGACTTCCAAGTAAAATGTATGAGACAAATCCGTTATACAGTGCCCATATATGTTCATTTAAAAATACAGTCCATACTGAGATTAAAAAGTTTATCAGTAAAAATGCACACCATATATAAGTTAAATTTTTTGTATAAACAATTCCGAAATCGTTAAGTTCGCCGTCAATCGCCCTGGCAAATTTTTGTATGATTGTTTCTTTGGCAAAAAGCGAGCCCCAAAAAATTGTACAAATTAAAAAGTTTACAACCACAGGATATAACTTCACGGCAAAAATTTTTGTATAATGAAACAAAATAATAACTGTCAAAGTAATGCACAACGGCATTAGAAATTTTAATTTCATTTTATAAGTTCTTCTATTGCGTTAACTACATCTTCAATATTACGAATTTGTTTAAAATTTTCCGGCGAAATTTTTTTGTCTGTAAAATATTGCAATTTTACTGCCAAATCCACAGCGTCAATACTGTCCAGATCCAAGTCCTCAAAAAGATTCGCTTCAGGAGTAATTAATGCCTTGTCGATTTCAAAATCATCAACAAGAATGTCGGATAATTTATTAAAAATTTCTTCTCTTGTAAATTTTTTACCCAACTGTATTACTCCTTATAAAATCTGCAAGTGTCTTAACCGAGTAAAAATATTTTTTATTTTCATCCTTATCAGAATTTAGTTCAAGATTATATTTTTTCTTTATTGCCATTCCAAGTTCTAATGCATCTATAGAATCAAGTCCGAGGCCGTCAATAAAAAGAGGGGCTTCATCTTCAATATCTTCCGGTTGTATGTCCTCTAGTTCAAGTGATGATATTATTAATTCTTTTAAATCTTTTTCAATACTCATAAATCTCAATTCCTTAATATAGTTATCGCATAATTATGCAATAATGTCAATTTTATTAGTTAAAAATTTTTCTTATGCTTATTTGCGGTTTATGCGGCTATAGTTTTACGACTGACTTCCTATTGCCAAAAAATTTTACTCGTGGTACTATCAATTTATGACTGAATATAAGATTGTTTGTCATAAATAAGAGAGATTAGTTTATAAGGAGAAAGGGTTAAAATATGGTTTGCATATTAGAGAAAAACGCAGCAAAAACTATTGAAAAAGCATTGAAAGTTCTCGGAAAAAAGAATTTTGCATTTATCATGCATAGCGGCAGTTTTCCTTCTGCCGAAGGTGAAAATACAGGTTTCGGTTCTGTAAATTCTAACGGCGGCAGAGAAATTATTGATTGGGCCAGCGGTATTTTTAACTCAATTCAGCTTGGGCCGGCAGGCAAAACTAAAAGCTGTGATTCTTCTCCTTATACCGGTACAATTTTTTCAGGTAACCCTCTCTTTATTGACTTGAAACAGCTTACAGAAAAAGAATGGCACAATATTTTGCCGGTTGATACTTATAATAACATAGTTGCAAACAACCCTAACAAAAATACTAACAAAACAGCTTACTCTTATATTTACAAAATGCAGGGAGAAGCTTTGCGTGAAGCTTGGGAAAATTTTAAATCATTAAATGATAAAAAATTAATGAAGGAATTTACCGTTTTCAAAAGAGAAAACGATTCCTGGCTTGATAAAGACAGTTTGTATGAAGCCTTAACGATTGAACACGGTAATGATTACTGGCCGCTTTGGGACTCTGAAACCGACAAAAACTTGTTTAACCCGAAATCTATTGAACAGCAATTAGAATTCGGAAAACGTATTGAAGAAATTTCTAAAAAATATGCTGATGAAATTGATTTTTATAAATTCGTCCAGTTTGTTCTAAGTAAACAAAATGAAAAAACGCTTGAATATGCTAAGAAAAAAGGTATTAAAATGATTGCAGACCGTCAGGTTGCTTTTTCTGACAGAGACTGCTGGGCTTATCAGTCTTTGTTCCTTGAAGGATGGATGCTTGGCTGCCCGCCGGATTATTTTTCTAAAGACGGTCAGGCATGGGGATTCCCGGTTATGAATCCTGAAAGATTATACAAAGCTGACGGTTCTCTTGATGACGGCGGCATTTTGATGAAAAATCTGTTCAAAAAAATGTTTAAAGAAAATCCGGGCGGAGTCAGAATTGATCATATTGTAGGTTTAATTGATCCGTGGGTTTATAAAGCCGGTAAAAAGCCGAAAATTGAAGAAGGGGCAGGAAGATTATATTCTTCTCCTGAACATCCTTTCCTGAAAAAATTTGCTATTGCCTCAATGGACGATTTGGATCTTGAGCTTGAAGCTGATAAGGAAAAACGTGTTAAAACTTTATCCAAAAAACAGATTAAATTATACGGCCGCCTTATTGAAAAAATAGTTATAGCCGCGGCTGAAGAAGAAGGTCTGGATAAAGACGCAATTGTATGCGAAGATCTTGGTACACTGACTAATCCGGTTGCCGCTGTTATGAAGGAGTACGGCTTGCAGGGTATGAAGTTAACGCAGTTTACCGAACCTGAAAAACCGGAGGATCCTTACCGCTATAAAAATATCGGCGAAAAATGCTGGGCTATGGTCGGAACTCACGATAACCAGCCTGTTAAAATGTGGGCCGATTCTATGGTTAATACTCACGAAGGCTATCTGCATGTGAAAAATCTTGTTGAAGATCTTTGTTTCCCTGACTGGGATGATAAAGATGCGCTTATTGTTGAACTGACTAAGAATGCAGAGTTTCTTGCTCAGACTAAGCTGGTTGAAATTTTTGCATCTAAGGCTGAAAATATTCAAATTTTCTTTACGGATTATTTCAATATTTACGACGTATATAATCGTCCGGGAACTGCCGGAGATGCAAACTGGAGCCTGCGTTTGCCTGATAATTTCAAATCACTTACGCCGATTAATCTTGCAAATATTTTAAAACTTGCTATAATAGCCAGAGGTGAAAAGTTTGCGCAAAAAAATCACAAATTAATAGAAGAGTTGAGTGAAATATAATATGATTAAAAAAATTATAACTACAGCTTGTATTATGGCTTTATCCTGCACTATTGCTTGTGCGGAAGTCAGCAACGAAGCTAAATTACAATATAACAGAGGTGTAGATTTATATCGTCTTGGGCAATTTGAACAGGCCGCGGATGCGTTTAAGAAGGCTATTGCTATTGACGCTAATTACATTGATGCTTATTATAACCTTGGGGTTGTTCTGGAGCAGATGAACGAAAATGACGCGGCTTTAGGTGTTTTTAAACAAATAATTGTCCGTAAACCGAGTGATTACGAGGCTGTGTATAATGCGGCCTCTCTAAGCGCCAGAATGGGGCAGGTAGAAAATGCTAAACAATACCTTTCTATTATCCCGCAGACAAGTCCGATAATTCCTAAGGCTCAAGCGCTTGCGGCTTCTATGAATACTGACTTGCAGACAATTAAGAAAGATTTTGCAGCAAAAGTTTCTGCCGTAAAACCTAAAATTCCGCAGTCTAACGGTAATTATACTAATATTTCCAGTCCTACGGGAATTACTACTGATAAAAACGGTAATCTGTATATTGCAAGTTTCGGCAGCAATTCTATAACTAAAATTACTCCGGCCGGGGCAAGAAGTGTTTTCGTGAAAAGTCCTAAACTTAACGGCCCTATAGATATTGCCTCTGACAGTAACGGAAATATTTACGCAGCTAATTACAATGCTGATAATGTTGTTAAAATTACTCCGGCGGGTACGATCACACAACTTCTCGGAAATGTTAAAAAGCCTTACTGCCTGCATATTGCTGACGGTATGCTTTTTGTTTCATCGCAGGGTACAAATACTGTTGTTAGATATAAACTCTAAAAATTTTTTTCACTTATACCTTTAGGAAATTTAACTATTTGTTTAATTCTTTGTCCGGTTGAGTTGAATAAATCCAGGTGCCATTCGTATATTCCGGGGATACCTTTATAAAGAGTTTGCAATAATGTTTCTTCCTGACCTTGTTTTTTAGAGTATAATGAGCGGGCTGATATTTCCGGATCGTATTTGATTGTTGTAATGTCTCCGTTATTTTCGTATGAATGAAAAATATATTTCCCTTTATTGTAGCCGGAGGTGTAGACGGTTAATGAGGAAACTTTTTTATTGTTTTCTATATTTCTTTTGGTGTAGCTGACACTATTCTTATAATGTTTTATATTGGTTACGTATTTTCGCGGGGCAGTTTGAATTTTGATGTTCATATATTTCTCCATTTAACTTTATTTAATTTTCATAAAATTCGTGAAAATTTTTTTTTGCTACTGTATAAAAAATAATTCTTAGTTGACATCAAATTCAAAAAATTTTACAATATGATTATGACAATAGTTTATTTAAGTTTAGGTTCAAACATAGGTGACAGAATAGGTTATATACAGCAGGCAACAAGTTTGTTGAATTTAACCGATAATATTACGATTATCAGAACGTCGGCTTTTTATGAAACAGAGCCTTGGGGAATGTCAACTGACACTTGGTTTGTCAACGCGGTGGTTGAACTTAAGACATCGTTATCTCCGCAAGATCTTCTTAACGAGTGTAAGCGGATTGAAAAACAGCTTGGCCGCTTTACAGCAGAAAAAAGCGGTTATGCTGACAGAACTATTGATATTGATATTTTGTTTTATGGCAAAGAAATTATTAATGAAAAAGATCTTGTTATTCCGCATAAATTTTTACACTTGCGAGCGTTTACTCTTGTGCCTTTGCTCGAATTAATTCCTGATTTTGAGCATCCGGTTTTGCATAAAACAATAAGCGACTTACACAATGATTTAGAAAATCCTGAGATGGTATTTTTATATGGAACAAGGGTTGATATATAATATAGCGGTTATTGGCGGCGGGCCGGCCGGTTGTTTTTGCTCATACTTATTGCAGGATGATTTTAATGTGACAGTGTTTGAAGCGGATGAACCTTTGAAAACTTTGCTGCCAACCGGCGGCGGAAGATGTAATCTTGCTCATTACGAGTTTGATTTCAAGGAGCTTGCAAAAAATTACCCGCGTGGTGAAAAGTTTCTGTATTCGGTATTTTCAAGATTTGCAGCCGCTGAAACTCTGGAGTTTTTTCACAATATCGGCGTAGATACTTTTGTGCAGGATGATATGAGGGTTTTTCCTATCTCTGAGTCGTCTGCTGATGTCAGGGCAAAATTTTTGAATAATTTGAAAAGGGTTAAATTTGTCAAAGAAAAAGTTTTACGAATAGATAAAGATCCGCTGACGATTGTTACAGGTCAAAGGACTTACGTGTTTGATAAAATTATAGTTTCAATCGGAGGGCACAGTAATTTTCATATTGCAGAGAATTTAGGGCATAATATAATAGAGCCCAGACCTGCTTTGACTGCCCTAAACACGGTTGAGGATTTGAGTTCTCTTGCGGGCGTCAGTATAAAGAATGCTCATGCCTGCGGTATGGCTGATGATATTCTGTTTACGCATAAAGGTGTTTCCGGCCCGCTTGTGTATAAAATTTCTTCAATCAAGGCAAGAGAAAATTTCCCGTATCAAATTACGTTTGATTTAATTCCTGAAATTGATTTGCAGGAAAGGTTAAACTCTAATCCGCATAAAAGTATTAAGAATTTAATTGCGGAATTTGTGCCGAAATCGTTTTCTGAATTGATTTTACAAAAATGCGGCATAGATTACGATCAAAAGTGCCATACAATTGATGGAAAAACAAGGGATAAAATTCTTTCAACTCTGCATAACTTTACAGTAACGATAACTTCTCCTTCACGGGGCGGAGAGGTTGTAACTTCCGGCGGGGTTGATTTAAGGGAAATTAATCCTAAAACCATGGAATCCCGCTTAGTACAGGGTGTATATTTTTGCGGTGAAGTTATGGATATTGACGGATTTTGCGGAGGGTTTAACCTCCAGAACTGCTGGTCAACTGCTTATTGTGCGGCAAGTTCCATCAAAAATTCCCGCGAATAATTCGCTATTTTAAAAATTAATATAACTCACTCTGTAATTGAACCGGGATTATTCAAGTTTTAAGTAATTTACTTTTTCCCAGCTTAAGTCAAGGTATTGAACTTTTGCATCAACAAGTTTTACCTGAGGCAGAATTGACGGGATACGTTTTATGCGTTCATAAACCCCGCCGTCAAGTTTTCCTAATCTTATATTTACTGTTTTAATTTTTACAAAAACGTTGTTTGGATTTCGCATATCTATATATTCGACATGTTCTTTTGAATAATTTTCCACATATTTTGCAATTTTTTGTATCTCGTTAATTTTCTTTAGATCCCATTTTGTGTAGTCATCGCCTTTATTGCCGAAGGAAAGCACTTTGATGGTTTTTATACGCGGATCCATTGGCATAAATTCATGTCCCAATAGAGTTCCGTCATCTGTGTACGCTGCCACAGGCGGAACTTGTTCTGACGGAGCAATAGATATTACTGGATTTCTTTCTTTTACGATTATCTGCAATCTTGCAGGAAATGCGTATCTTCTTATGTAAACATCTTCTATTGGCGGAAGTTTTTTTATATCCCGTTCTATGTCTGCTGTTTTCATCATATATATAGGAACATCAGGAACCTGATGAAGTTTTAAAAATGCAAGTATTCTGTATGATTTAACGATCCGGTTATTTTCTATGATAATTGTGTTGTTGTTTGCTGTAGTGTAAGCCTTTTTACTCAAATACCACTGCGGCATTTTGGAAACATACACAAATGCAAATATCAGAAATATTGTCATAAAAAAGCGGAAAGACTTCCTGAAAACAGTCTGCTTACGCCGGCCTTTTCGAACCTTGCGTGATTTCCGAACCTTTTTGACTAATTTCGCCGGATCAATAACTTCTTCTTGAATTTCATGTCTTTGATCTTCCATTTTTACCTTATTTATTTAAGCCTGCGCTGTTTAAAATTAATAATACCAACTCGTCGTAATTTATTCCCATTGCAGCAGCCTGAGCAGGAAGATCGCTTGTTTCGGTCATCCCCGGGCTTGTATTTATTTCAAGAAAATACGGCTCATCGTCCTTAACCATAAAATCTACCCTTGACACTCCGGAGCAGCCGGCTGTTTCATGTGCTTTTACTGCTATTTCCTTAATTCTTTTGGTCGCTTGTTCAGACAAAGCTGTTGATGGAACAATGAAATCGGACATGCCTTTTGTATATTTTGCTTCAAAATCATACCATTCATTCTTTGGTCTTATCTCTAAAATTTCAGTGGCAAAAGCTTTACCTTCATTTTCCAGCACTCCGACGGTTATAAAAAATCCGTCAATAAATTCTTCTATAAGAACATCTGAATTATATTTTACAGCCTCTTCATAAGCCGGAATAAGTTCATCAGGAGTATTAACTTTTGTCATCCCGAAACTTGAGCCTTCACAAACCGGTTTTGTGATCAGCGGGTATCTTAAGCCTTCACAAGCTTTTGCTGCATCTTCGCCTTTTCTTACAAACACTGACTTGATAAGCGGAATATCTTTGCAGGTTGAAAGAACCCTTTTGGTAAATTCTTTGTTCATGCAAATTGAGCTTGCCATAACCCCGCAGCCTGCGTAAGGTATTTTTAATATTTCTAAAACACCCTGAATACACCCGTCCTCTCCGTACTTGCCATGAAGTGCATTGAACGCATATTCATATTTGCCCTCAGATAATTTCTGGGCAATATTTTGATCTACCACTACTAATTCTGCATTGTTATATCCTAACCTTTTTAACGCTTCAAAGCAGCCTTTTCCTGATCTCATTGAAATTTCTGCCTCAGATGACATTCCGCCGCACAGAACTGCTATTTTAGCGTTTTTATCTACTTTATATTCAATATTTTGCATAATTCTCCCTCCCTTAAGTTGTTTCCGCCAAGGAATCTTACCTCGGGTTTTAATTCAATTCCAAATTTTTCTTTCACTGACATGTACATCTTGTACATTAATTCTAAAACATCCAGGGAACTTCCGTTGTCTGAATTAATAATGAAGTTCGCATGATTTTCCCAAACATGAACCCCTCCGGCAGAAAGTTTTTTTGCTCCGGCGGCCTCAAGCAGGCGTCCGGCAGAATCCCCGTCCGGATTTCTGAAAACACTTCCGCAATTTGGCAGAGCTAAAGACGGCTGGTGGGTTTTTCTAAAACCAAGATTCTCGTCCATTTTTGCCTGAATTTCTTCCGGATTCGCAGGTGTAAGTTCAAACTCCGCTCCAAGTATAATTATTGACTCCTTTTGGCAAATTGATGTTCTGTAAGAAAATTCCATCTCGTCCTTGTTAAGTTCAAACAATCCTTTTTCTTTAGAAAAACATTTTACCTTGACAAGTTTATCGCTTATACATTGTCCATGGGCTGAAGCGTTCATAAATACATTCCCGCCGAGCGAACCGGGAAAACCTATCATAAACTCAAATCCGCTTAGACCGTTTTTTGCTGCTGTTTGTGCAAGTTTCGGCCCTTTTACGCCGCAGCCGGCATATACGCTGCGGCCATTAATTATGATTTCATTTATTCCGGTTGTGATTATAACTGTTCCGTCATATCCGCTGCTTGAAACAAGTGTGTTAGACAGGTTCCCGAAAACTTGTGCCGCGGGTTCATAATTATATATTTCCTCAAATTCTGAAATTGATTTTGGAAAATATGCTTTCTTTATTGCTCCGCCAATTTTAAAACTGGTTAAATTTTTTATATCAAAATTCTCTTTGACTTCACTGTCCGGCATTAACAACCTCTTTGCTCAATTTTATAAGTTCTTTGCCTAACATATTTATACTTCCGGCTCCAAGACCTATTAATAAATCTCCTTTTTTTAGTGAAGGAAATATTTGTTTTGCAACTTCAAACATATCTCCAGGTATGTATTGACACGGGATTGAAAGCTTGTTAGATAAATCTTTCACAAAGTTTTGGGAATTTATACCCTCAATTGCATCCTCAGAGGCGGCGTAAACATCTGTTACTATAACTTTGTCTACGTTATCAAATGCATTTAAAAATTCATCCCATAAATTTTTCAGCCGGCTGTATCTGTGTGGCTGGAAAACAGCTATAATATGTTTATTCTTAAAGCCGCTTGCGGCTGATAATGTTGCTTTAATTTCTGTCGGGTGGTGGGCGTAATCGTCGTATATCGCGATCCCGTCAAATTCCCCGACTTTTTGAAATCTTCTTCCCATGCCTGTGAATGTTGCAAAATGCGGCTTTATAAGATCTATGTCAATTCCGGCCTGATGAAGGCTTGCAAATACAGACAAAGAATTATATACATTATGCCGCCCTTTCAGGATTATTTTTATATCTGTTAAAAATTCTCCCTTATAGTAGACATCAAATGTTGTACAATCTTCCTTATATTCTATATTGGAAGCGTAATAATCCGCACCGGAATCATCCAGACCAAAAGTCATTGTCTTGTGGCTTTTCAAACCTTTGGAAGCCTGGCAGTCATTATTAACTAGCACTATGCTGGTATCAGGCAGTTTGGAAATAAATTTTTCAAACGTTTCAAGTATTGAATCAAGACCTTTTTTGTAAAAATCCAGGTGATCTGCTTCAAGATTATTAATTACGCAGATGTTAGGGCTGTATTTAACAATTGTTCCGTCGCTTTCATCTAACTCTGCTATGAAGAAACGGCCGTCTTGGCAGTTTGCGTTTGTGTCAAGCTCCGGTATTATTCCGCCTACAACATAAGATGGTTTCTGCCCGGATTTTTCCAAAATATATGAACTTAGTCCGCTCGTTGTTGTTTTTCCGTGGGTGCCAGAATACCCCAGGAAAAATTTTCCTTCACGGGATATTTCCGCAAGCAGATCCGATCTGTGATAAATTTTTAGTCCTAATTCTTTTGCTCTGATTATTTCAGGATTTGTATCTCTTATGGCTGTGCTTGCTATTACTATACAATCTTCGGGAACATTTGTTTTGCTATGTCCGATATAGACTTTCCCGCCCAATTCTCTGACTTGTTTTACATATTTGCTTTCACAAACATCCGAGCCTGATACTTCACATCCGTTTTCAAGTAAATATTTTGCGAGTCCGCTCATCCCGACTCCGCCTATTGCTATAAAATGATATTTCTTCTTATTCAAAATTTATATTCCTAATCAATTAATAACGTAACATTCCAATTATAATACATAAAAATTTTTACGTCTGTATTTTTATCAATTATTTACATTTTTAATTTAAAATTTAACCTTTTAAGCAAAATATTTTCAGGGATTTTCGGGGCGGGGTTAATATTGAAAAAATCTGTCAAAGTCCACATCGTCAAAGTTACACAAAAGCCTGTATACGTCATCATTTTCGTCAATTCTTTGGAAATTATAGTCATCAAATTTCCAATATTTCGGGTTAATCCCTATGACGCGAACGATCCCGGCATCTTTTAGTATTGTAAGTTTTTTCTTTACTGTTTCAAGCGGGAGATCTACAAGCTTGGCAAGTTCGACAGCGGTAATCCCTTTTTCGCTGCTGCATTTCTCGGGCGTCATAAACATTAGTTCCAGCCCGACTTTTTTTAATTCCTTATCTTCTGTTTCTAATTCGTAATCATACATAATTTTATATTAATAAAAAAACGTAAAATTTTTATCATATCTTTAGATGGTTTGGCTTGTTTAGTGTTATTTATTTAAAATAATATTCAATATCTGTATCCAGATCAAGCTTTTTGGCATTTGGATTAAATATTTTTGATTTTATCCCTAATTTTGCAAGTCTGTATTTTATGCTTACCAGCAGAACTCCGATCCCATATTTGCAAGAACGAATAAAGTTAATAGATGACGCTTCTTTAAAATATTTTGTTGGGCACGAAATTTCTCCGATATTGTAGTTGTTATAAAACATCAGCGCAATCATTTCGTTATCAAAAATAAAATCGTTATCGCACTGGGCAAGCGGCAGTTCTCTTAAAACTTTTGAAGTAAAACCTCTAAATCCGGTATGATATTCTGATAATTTTTGATTAGTTAATATGTTTTCAAATGCAGTTAAAAACTTATTTGCTATAAATTTATATAAAGGCATTCCGCCTTTAAGTGCGGAGTTTCCGAGCATTCTTGAGGCCAGCACTGCGTCATATTCTTCAAACGCCATCATAGAAACTATTGCCGGGATAAGTTTTGGTGTATATTGATAATCCGGATGCAGCATCACAACGATGTCTGCTCCGGATTTCAATGCTGCTTTATAACATGATTTCTG